>NZ_JBHWUR010000008.1:131190-158102 GCF_042737755.1 Streptomyces sp. NPDC059994 | reverse complement strand
CTCAACCCCCCCTACCCCGCTCCCCGGTTTTGGTTTTTGGTGGGGGGGGGGTTTTTGGTTTTTCTGCCCGTGGGGGGGGGCCCCGGCCCGCGCCCGGCCCGCGGCACCCCGCGCCGGCCCACGGCCGGGCTTTCCCGTCTGGGACGGGGGGAGCGGAATCGGGGGGACAAGCCGCGGCCGGATGCGCTGGGTTCTGGAACCATCCTGCTCCCGCGTCACGTCCGTACCGTCCGGCGAAGGGCCCCGATCCGGGGGCCCTTGGACCCTAAAGACGTGGTGAGGACGGCGGAAGTGGTGTTGGTTAGACTCACGCGAGCACACAGGGGAGCCGGGGAGGGTGCACGCACGTGGACGTGAAGAAGGTGCTGCTCTACTGCGCGGTCGTCTTCGTGCTCTATACGATCATCACCTCGCCCGTGGAGGCCGCGGGGATGGTCCAGACGGGGTTCGAGGGGATCTCCTCCGCCGCGAAGGGGATCGGCCAGTTCATGACCGAGCTGGTCCGCTGAGCCGCGAAGGCCTGCTCGTACGATCGGCGGGGGCGCTGACACGTACGCACGGCAAGGAGCACACATGATCCGCCATCTGGTCCTCTTCAAGCTCAACGAAGGCGTGGAGCGCGACGAGGCGCGCGTCGCCGCCGGGGTGAAGGCGTTCGAGGAACTGGACGGGCTCGTCCCCGAGCTGAGGTTCTGGGAATGCGCCTGGAACATCACCGACCGGCCCGTCGCGTACGACTTCGCCATCAACTCGGCGGTCGAGGACGCGGACGCGCTGAAGCGCTACCTCGAACACCCGGCCCACCAGGCCGCGGCCGGGCAGTGGCGCGAGTTCGCCACCTGGGTGATCGCCGACTATCCGTTCTGACAGCCGTTCCGAGCCGGTACGCGACGGGGCCCCGCATCCGAGTGGTGCGGGGCCTTTCGCGTGCCCGGGGGCGGGTGCCGGGCGGGCCAAATGCCCAACTTGCCCTCAACACGTGGTTATACGGTGCTTGCACACAGTGGACATGTCTTGTGATGCTATGACCGCTTTTGACGGATGAGTCGACGATGGTTCGACCGAAGTTGACCGCGACATTGACCAAGCAGTGACCGCGAAGGGGTGGCGTTGACCGTGCCGGCCAGTACCGCACCTCAAGTGCCGCCCCAGAACGAACCCCAGGAGCCCCCCGAACGCCACCGTGCCCCCGTACGGACCAGCACCCGGGGCGCGGACACCCGGGCGCTCACCCAGGTCCTCTTCGGGCAGCTCAAGGGCCTGGAGCCGGGCACTGAGGAGCACCACCGGGTGCGCGGGGCGCTGATCGAGGCGAACCTGCCGCTGGTGCGGTACGCGGCGGCGCGGTTCCGCTCCCGCAACGAGCCGATGGAGGACGTGGTCCAGGTCGGCACGATCGGCCTGATCAACGCGATCGACCGGTTCGACCCGGAGCGCGGGGTGCAGTTCCCGACCTTCGCCATGCCGACGGTGGTGGGCGAGATCAAGCGGTACTTCCGCGACAACGTACGTACCGTCCACGTCCCGCGCCGGCTGCACGAGCTGTGGGTCCAAGTGAACGGCGCCACCGAGGACCTGACGACCGCTCACGGCCGCTCGCCCACGACCGCCGAGATCGCCGACCGGCTGAAGATCGGCGAGGACGAGGTGCTGGCCTGCATCGAGGCGGGCCGCTCGTACCACGCGACCTCCCTGGAGGCGGCCCAGGAGGGCGACGGCCTGCCGGGCCTGCTCGACCGGCTCGGCTACGAGGACCCGGCCCTCGCCGGGGTCGAGCACCGCGATCTGGTCCGCCACCTCCTCGTACAACTGCCCGAACGCGAGCAGCGGATCCTGATGCTCCGCTACTACAGCAATCTGACGCAGTCCCAGATCAGCCAGGAGCTGGGCGTGTCCCAGATGCATGTGTCCAGGCTGCTGGCCAGGAGCTTCGCGCGGCTTCGATCCGCAAATCGAATCGAGGCATAACCGGATCGAGTGATCCACGTCCGGGTGAACAATCCGGCGGCGAAACCGGCACACCCCCTGCTAACTGCGCGGATCCACACCTGACTTGTCGACATGTCACTACAGCGCGTTGCCGACATGTGACATTCTGCTGGAACCGCGTTTGCCGCAGCTCCGCCTCCGGTATTCAGGTGGAGGCTGCGTTCCTCCGATGGTCGTGGCCACCGCGACCGTCCGCGACCTCAAGGGGGTGGCATGTCCGCAGAACAGGGCAGCTCAAAGGTGCAGGTGCTCACGCTCATGAAGAGCGTGCCCGCGCCCGATGTGCGCGAGAGCCCGGAAGCCATCGACACCTGCGCCGTGCCCGGCTCCCCCGAGGCGCTCGACTCCGCCGGCCCGGCGCCGTCCGGCACCGCCCCCCGGCGGGAGGCGCCGCGCTCCCACGAGCCGCTGGACACCCGCACGCTCTCCCGCTCCCTGTTCCTGCGGCTGGCCGCGCTGGGCAGCGAGGAAAGCCCGGAGCGTACGTACGTACGCGACACCCTGATCCAGCTGAACCTCCCCCTCGTCCGGTACGCGGCGGCCCGCTTCCGCTCCCGCAACGAGCCGATGGAGGACATCGTCCAGGTCGGCACGATCGGCCTGATCAAGGCGATCGACCGGTTCGACTGCGAACGGGGCGTGGAGTTCCCGACGTTCGCGATGCCGACGGTGGTCGGTGAGATCAAGCGCTTCTTCCGCGACACGAGCTGGTCGGTCCGGGTCCCGCGCCGCCTCCAGGAACTCCGCCTCGCGCTGACGAAGGCGAGCGACGAACTGGCCCAGAAGCTGGACCGCTCGCCCACCGTTCCGGAGCTGGCAGCGGTCCTGGGCGTCTCGGAAGAGGACGTGGTGGACGGCCTCGCGGTCGGCAACGCGTACACGGCCTCCTCCCTCGACTCCCCCTCCCCCGAGGACGACGGCGGCGAGGGCTCCCTCGCGGACCGCCTCGGCTACGAGGACGCGGCCCTCGAAGGCGTGGAGTACCGCGAGTCCCTCAAGCCCCTCCTGGCCAAACTCCCCCCGCGCGAACGCCAGATCATCATGCTCCGCTTCTTCGCGAACATGACGCAGTCCCAGATCGGCGAGGAGGTGGGCATCTCCCAGATGCACGTCTCCCGCCTCCTCACGCGGACGCTGGCGCAGCTGCGGGAGGGGCTGATCGCGGACTAGGCGTTACGGGGCGGTGCGCCGGGGCCCCGTCGCTCGCGGGGCGCGGCCTCGGCTGCGCCACCGCTCGCGTGGCGCGGTCGCGTGGCGCGGTCGCGTGGCGCGGTCGCGTGGCGCGGTCGCGTGGCGTCGGCTCGCGCCCCCAGCCGCGGGCATGCGTGCCGCTAGGGGCTGAAGGTCCCCCCTGCTCCTCAAGAGCTTGGGGGAGGGTGGACACAGCGGACCGCCGCGTGCGCGGGCAGGCACACTTGCCCTCGCCTCAGCACCCTTCCCGGGGTTCACAATTGACGGTCCGTCAGGAACACTGGCGCGATGCGACGTGCTGCGTTGATCGGCGTATCGGCGGCCGCCACGCTCGCGCTGGGCGGCGCGTCGGCCGCCTGCGGCGGGGAGGGCGGCAAGCCCTATGTGGCCGTGGGCGCGGAGACCGAGTCAAGCAGACCGGTGCCGCCCCACGGCAAGGTGGAGCTGGTTCCGCTGGACGGGGCGAGCGCCACGCCTGGGGGCCGGAGTACGGCGCCCAGCAGCCCGCACACCCGTAGCGGCGACGGTACGGCGGGGGCGCGCGGCGGTGCGGCCGAGGCCCGTGGCGGTAGCCGCAGCGGAGGCGGCGACGGTTCCGCCGCAGGCGGCTCAGCGGGAAGCAGCGCCACCCCGGGCACCAGCGGCGGCGGCACCCCCGCCACGGGCGACACCACCGACACCCCCAGCACGGGCGGCACCCCCACGCCCGCGCCCACCCCCACCACCCCCGCCGCCCTGACCCTCGGCGCCCCCACCCGGACCCCCACCCCCACCCGCTGGTGCGAATCCGTCACGATCCCGGTCCGCAACACCGGCGGCACCCCCGTGAAGCCGGGAACGCTCACGTTCGCGACCCACATCATCGGCCTGCTGGGCGTCGACTGGGCGACCATCACCACGGAACAGCCCCTCGCACCCGTCGCCGCGCACACCGCGACCTCACGTACGTACACCGTCTGCGTGGACTCCTGGCGCGTACCGCTCGGAACGCACATCGAGACCCGTACGGTCACCGCCGACTGGCGCTGAGCGAAACGGGTCTCGACAGGAGGTGCGGGAGGGTCAGCCCAGCGCGAGCCAGGCGACGCCCGCGAGGACGGCGAGTACGACGACGATGCCGACGATCAGGCCGACGCGCGGACCGGCCGGCGCCGCCGCCGGGGTCGCCGCCGCCTGGCGGCCCTGCGGCGCGCCCTCGTCGACGAAGGCGCGGAACATCTGCGTGCTGCCCGCGGGGTCGTAGTTGCCCTCGGGGCCCGGGGTGTTGTGTGCCATGCACGGGACCCTAGCGAAGTCCCGGGTTCCGCCCAACCCCCGCCCCCGCGTGCCCCGGCACACACACCACACGCTCACGGCGTACGCACACCGGGCGCGAGCGCCGCCCGACCCCTCCCACCTGCGCATTGACTTCCCATATGCGAACACTTTGCATTTACTTTACTCCCACCCCTCCTCATTCGCTTGCCTTCAGCAACCAATCAATTCTATGGTTGCCCTAAGCAACGAGCTCAACGGGTCAATGAGCCCACGAGTCGAAGGGGAGGAGCCCGATGGCCGCGCAGAGCCACTACGAGGAGCTGGCCCGCCAGCTCAGCGCCATCGGGGCCGTCAAGCGCGGGCTCGGCCGGATCCTGCCCGCCGAGTGCCCCGCCGGGTCCGCCGCCGTACTCACGCTCCTCGGCCGCCACGGCGAGATGCGGATCAGCAGGCTCGCCGAACTGCTCGACGTGGACATGTCCGTGACGAGCCGCCATGTCACGCACGTGGCCGCGCGGGGCTGGATCGAGCGCGACCCGGACCCGCTGGACAAGCGCTCCCGGATCCTGCGGCTCACCCCCGCCGGCCGCGCCATGCTCGACGAGCTCGGCCGGCGCACGGCGGAGATGTTCGCCCGGACCCTGCGGGACTGGTCCGACGACGAGGTCGGGCAGCTGAACGCGATGCTCGCGCGGCTCAGAGAGAGCTTCAACTGCCGCGAGGAGCCGTTCGCGCCCGCCGCACCCCTCACCCGTACACCCGCCGCACAACAGTCGTAACAGACGCACCAGAGAAGGAAGTTCATGGCTACATCCACACCGGCCGGTGTGCGGGACGGCCGCGCCGCCCACGGAGGGCAGCCCCACCAGGGGCCTGCCGGCGACGCGCCGATGACTCACCGGCAGATCATGGAGGCGCTGTCCGGGCTGCTGCTCGGCATGTTCGTCGCCATCCTGTCCTCGACGATCGTCTCCAACGCCCTTCCGCAGATCATCGGCGATCTGGGCGGCGGGCAGTCCGCGTACACCTGGGTCGTCACGGCCTCGCTCCTCTCGATGACCGCGACCACCCCGCTGTGGGGCAAGCTCTCCGACCTGTTCAGCAAGAAGCTGCTGGTCCAGATAGCCCTGGTCATCTACGTCAGCGGTTCGGTGATCGCCGGGCTCTCCCAGAACGCGGGCATGCTGATCGCCTGCCGCGTCGTCCAGGGCATCGGCGTCGGCGGCCTCTCGGCGCTCGCCCAGATCATCATGGCCGCGATGATCGCGCCGCGTGAGCGCGGCCGGTACAGCGGCTACCTCGGCGCCACGTTCGCGGTCGCGACGGTCGGCGGACCGCTGCTCGGCGGCGTGATCACCGACACGGACTGGCTCGGCTGGCGCTGGTGCTTCTACGTAGGCGTGCCGTTCGCGGTCATCGCGCTGATCGTGCTCCAGAAGACGCTGAAGCTGCCGGTGGTGCGGCGCGAGGTGAAGGTCGACTGGGCGGGCGCGTTGTTCATCAGCGCGGCGGTCTCGCTGCTGCTGGTGTGGGTGACGTTCGCGGGCGACAAGTACGACTGGGTGTCCTGG
The DNA here is from genome assembly GCF_042737755.1 of Streptomyces sp. NPDC059994. Taxonomy (NCBI): domain Bacteria; kingdom Bacillati; phylum Actinomycetota; class Actinomycetes; order Kitasatosporales; family Streptomycetaceae; genus Streptomyces; species Streptomyces sp. NPDC059994. Next base: position 152,094 of record NZ_JBHWUR010000008.1, on the reverse strand, counting down.
CAGACGGCGGCGATGGTCGGCGGCTCGGTGCTGCTCGGCGCGGTCTTCGTGTACGTGGAGTCGAAGGCGGCCGAACCGATCATCCCGCTGCGGCTGTTCCGCAACCGCACGATCACGCTGGCGTCGCTGGCGTCGTTGTTCGTGGGCGTGGCGATGTTCTCGGGAACGGTGTTCTTCAGCCAGTACTTCCAGCTGGCCCGAGGCGAGTCCCCCACGATGTCCGGGGTCCTGACCATTCCCATGATCGCCGGCCTGTTCATCTCCTCCACGGTCTCCGGCCAGGTCATCACGAAGACCGGCCGCTGGAAGGCGTGGCTGGTGAGCGGCGGCGTCCTGGTCACGGCGGGCCTCGCGCTGCTCGGCACGATGCGGTACGACACGGCGTACTGGCAGCTCGCGATCTACATGGCGCTGATGGGCCTCGGCATCGGCATGATGATGCAGAACCTGGTGCTGTGCACGCAGAACCAGGTCTCCGCGGCCGACCTCGGCTCGGCGTCCTCCGTGGTGACGTTCTTCCGGTCGCTGGGCGGCGCGGTGGGCGTGTCCGCGCTCGGCGCGGTGATGGCGAACCGGGTCACGCACTACGTCAAGGACGGCCTGACCGACCTCGGCCCGCAGGCGGCGGGCCTGGGCGCCGGCGGCGGCGGCATCCCCGACCTGGACAAGCTCCCGGCACCACTGCGCACGGTCATGGAGAGCGCGTACGGCCACGGCGTGGCCGACGTCTTCCTCTACGCCGCGCCGTGCACGCTGCTCGCCTTCCTCGTGACGCTGTTCATCAAGGAGGTCGCGCTGAAGTCGTCGCGGACGCCTGAGACGCCGGAGGCGGCGAAGGCGGCGAAGGCGGCGAACTAACCAGACTCGGGTGCCCCGAGCGGAGGCACCCGAAAGGGGCGGCAGGCAGGGGACGGCCTGCCGCCCCGCTTTTTTGCCCGGGGGTCGTCTGCGGGTGGGTGGTGGGGTGGGCGCGCGGTTCCCCGCGCCCCTGGAAGCGCCCCTCCGGGCCGCCCAGGGGGATGCCGCGCAGCGGCGCTTAAGGGGCGCGGGGAACTGCGCGACCAGCCACAGACGACCCGCAGACGAACACGGGCCCCGGGCGCAGCCCGCTGACACTTCTCAGGACGGCCAGGCGTCGGCCACCACGAAGGAGACGGCGGTGCCGCCGAGGCGGCTGGGCCCGGCGTGCCACGAGTGGGCGAGGGCGTCGACCAGGAGCAGGCCACGGCCGTGCGCGTCGTTCGCCCCGGGTCGCCGCATCCGTACGTTGGCGGGAAACCCCGGGTTGTGCACCTCGACGCGGAGCGCGGTTCCCTCGCGGAACCACTCCACCCGCACCAGCCACTCGTCGTCGGCCTGCCCGTAGACGATGGCGTTGGTCACCAGCTCCGAGATCATCAGCACGCAGTCGTCCAGCGAACAGGCCGGGTTGTACGGGGCGATGAACTTCCGGAACCAGCGCCTGGCCCTGGAGACGGACTCCGGGACCGGGTACAAGGTCATCGCTCCTAACAGTTCCGCGTGCTGCCCGCCCTGGCCATCGGTGATGTCGTTCATCCGCGCTCACTCCTTGCGGCTGCGGCCGCTGACTCATCACACCGTGCTACCTCAACACCAAGTGGCCTTAGCCACTTACTGGATAGTGGCATTAGCCAGTAGGTGCCGCAAGCGGTTCGCCGCAACTGCCGCTACGTCACGTGAGCGGATATCCCTGTTCGAAGGCCCAGCGATGAGGAGGGTAGGTGGCTTCGGCGAACTCCAGCGGCCGGTCCTGGAGGTCGTAGACGACGTGGTGAACGAGCAGAACCGCCGAGCGAGGCAGCAGTTGGAGATCGGCCGCTTCCTCGTCCGTTGCCTGCCGAGCGCACATGCGGTCCTCGGCGTAGCTGCCCTGACGTCCCGTCATCGCCTCGACGTACATCAGCGTCCCCTCCTGGATCCGCCCAGGATCAGTCAGCTTCGGCGCCCGCTGGGCGACGTCCGGGGCAAACCACGAGGTGGAGAGAGTGATCGGACCGTCCTGGTTGTTGGTCACGCGCCGGCGGTGCACGGCGCGCCGGTCCTTCACCAGACCCAGCGCCTCGGCAACGTGGTCCGGCGCCTCCAGCCAACCGGCCGAGGTAATCACCGCGTACTCACCGGGCGTGTAGATCTTGCCGGTCTGCCGGGCCCGCCCATACAACTCGCGTGCCCGCCGGTTGACTTCCAGGCTCCGTACGTACGTCCCCGAGCCCTGGCGCTTCTCGACCAGGCCCTGATGACTCAACGCCTCCAGCGACCGCGCGGCCGTCGGCCGGGACACCTTCCAATCCGCCGCCAACTGCCGTTCGGAGGGCACCTCGTCCCCCGGCCGCAGATCTCCACGCAGGATCTGATCCCGGATGAAATGCGCGATCTGAAGGTACTTCGGCTGGGCCTCCTCAATCTGAGGCATCCGCCCTCCTCGTCCAAGTGGCTATGGCCACCAGCCACTATAGGGTGAACGGTCAAGGGCTCTACCCGTAGGCTGACGACATGACGAGGTTGATCGTCGCAGCGGGAGGAGGAGGCGACGCGGTCGCCGCCGCAATGCTCGACGCCGCTCTTTACGGTGATGGGGGCCGGGCGGTGATCCTCACGTACGCGTGGGACCGCCTCTTGATCGATCCGGTCCCGGGCCCCCGGGGGGCGGACAACTTCACCGGCCTCATCCAGCTCACACCAGCTGTATGGACCGTCCCCGCGACAGCCCGTCCGATCGCACCCGCCGGCTCGACCCTCCCCCGACTGGCGGCGGAGCTGCCCCACACCTTCGCGCTCATCGATCCGCACCACGGTGCCGAAGGCATCACCCGGCAGCTCGAAGACCTGGTCCGCCACCTGTCCCCGGCCTCGATCGATCTCCTGGACGTGGGCGGCGACATCCTGGCCCGAGGCGACGAGCCGACGCTGAAGAGCCCGCTGGCCGACGCGCTCACGCTCGCCGCGTGCTGCCAGGTGAACGCCTCCATCCGGCTCCTGGTAGCGGGCCCGGGCCTGGACGGCGAACTTCCCGTCGACGGGCTACGCCCCTTGTTCGGCAAGCTCGTCCACACCTTCACGCCCCAGGACGTCGAGCGGATCAGCCCGGTCCTGGAGTGGCACCCGTCCGAGGCGACGGCGATGCTGGCGGCGACCGCCCGAGGCGTACGGGGCGTCTGCGAGGTACGAGACGCGGGCCTTCCCGTCCCCCTGACGGACGAGGGCCCCACCGTGCACGAGGTCGACCTGGACGAAGCCCTCAACCGCAACCAACTGGCCCGCGCCACCATGGCAACGACCAGCCTGGTAGAGGCGGAACGGTACTGCCGCGAAATCTGCGGCCACTCGGAGATCGACTACGAACGCGAGAAGGCCGCCCGCCTGGGCCGCCCCACCTCAAGGAAGCTCGACACGGAAACCGTGCTGGCCCAACTCACCGAGTTCGAGGCGAAGGCCCACTCCCGCGGAGCCACCCACACGACGTTCCGCCACATCACCGAGGCCCTAAACCTCAACGGCACCCAGCGCGACGAGCTGCGCCAATTCCTTATCAGCAGCCGACCGGAGCAGTACGAAGCGCCTCTGTGGCGGGTTGCGGCCGGGGCCTAAGCACCAACTCTCAGCACGGGCCAGCCCGTTCCTCTTTCCTGATGCCCAAGGTCAACACAATCTTGACGTATGTGCTCGGGCCTGGCCAGACCAGGGAGGGCACCAGCCAAGCCGCTGGCTCGACATCGCCCCGTCGTGCCGCTCGCTTGCAGCCGCTCCCACCAATTTATGGCCACTGATTAGCGTGGAGTCACTAGATACGCCAGGGGCTCGCCAGGGTTTGCCCTCTTGATTCGCCAGGGTTCGCCAGGGCGCACCAGATGGTGTGCCAGGGGCACCTGGACCCATCCTCAGTATGGAAGAGCCCGCCAGCTCCGCTCTGGCTGCACACCGAAGGCGGTACTGACGGGCACGCGACGCTTACAAAGGAAGCATCAACTATGAGTTTGACGCCTGTGCAGCGCCCGCTGTCAAGCACCCTGAAGGGTCCGTGGGCAGCAGTCGTCGTCATCGTGGTGATCGTATGCCGCGTACCAGCAGAGCTAGTCGGCACTGTTCTGCCTGTTCTGGCCGGAGTCGTAACGCCGCTGCTGGGTCTGAGGCACTGGGAGGGGAAGGGCGATCGACGAAAAGCGGTAACCAGGGCTTAGCGGTACAGCGGTGCACAACAGCAGCTACCCGTACTGGCCCTTGCTGGCTGCCGGACAACAGAAAGCGGCTCACTGAGCTGAGTTGACCAATCTCTGCAGAGACAAGGATCAGCAGGTTCCCGGTTCGAATCCTGTCGAGTCCACGGCAGCAGCCACGAGGGCCCGGGTGATCACCTCGGGCCCTCTCGTATTGAGACGTGCAGATGGACGGACTAACAACCCTTCTACCGCCCCCGCTTAGCCTCAATCCCCGCAATCAAAATCTCCAGCGCGAACACAAAATCCCGCTCCCGCATCTCCTCCACCGTGTCCCCGCCCCGCGCCTCCATCAGCTCCTCCGCGAGGTCCATCGCCTCGTGGAAGCCGGGGCGTTCGCGTAGGGCGCCCATCGCCTGGGCGAAGTATTCGTCCTGGGTGACGCCGGCCTCCGCGCAGCGGGCGACGAAGTGGCCCTCGATCGTGCCGAAGCCGTAGACGAACTGGAAGACGGCGGAGAGGCCGCCGGTGACGCCGTGTGCGGGCAGGCCCGAGCGGCTGAGGATCTTCTGCGCGGCGTTCGCGAACTCCATCGAGTTCGGGCCGATGTTGAGGTAGCGGCCTACCAGCGGCGACACCCAGGGGTGGCGGACCATGACCGAGCGGTAGCTGACGGCGAGTTCGCGGAGCTGGTCGCGCCAGTCGGCGTCCGCCCCGGCGCCCTCCACGTCCGGCACCCGCAGCTCCCCGAACACCGAGTCCAGGGCGAGCTCCAGGAGGTCGTCCTTGGTGTCCACGTACCAGTACAGCGACATGGCCGTGACCCCGAGCTCGCCCGCCAGGCGGCGCATGGAGAACTTCGCCGGGCCCTCCGCGTCCAGCAGGCGCACCGACTCCGCGATGATCCTGTCCCGGTCGAGGGAGGGCGCCGACTGGTCGCTCCGGCGGGCGCGGCCCGCCGGTTTGCCGCGCTCCAGCCACACGCTGGTACGCGTCGGATTCTTCGCGCGGTCGGCTGCCGACACCATGGCGTGCCCTCCTCGTGGGTCGTCGGACTGTCTGTACGTATACGTATGACAGTCGTACGGCGTTTCCTGCGGCGGTAGTGGAGTGGGGCGGACGGCAGCGCAGACCATCGGAATGCTGCCCTCCGCCCCGTAGATGCTATGCCGCGGGCACAGGCTCCACCGGCGCGTCGGCGCGCTCCGCCCGGGCGAGCAGCGCCGCCGCCAGCAGACCTCCCGCCAGCACCGCCGCCGCCCCGACCAGCTGACTCGTCTCCAGGCCAGAGGCGAACGCGTCCGAGATCCGGGAGCGCTCGGAGTCGTCGCCCGCCGCCGCCAGCGCCGCCGGGAGCGAGGCCGCGCCCACCACGGACGGGACCAGCGCCGCGAAGCGCGAGTTGAGGACCGCGCCGAGCACGGCCACGCCGAGCCCGTTGCCGAACTCCGCCAGCGTGCCGTTGACGCCCGCGCCCACGCCCGCCTTCTCCGGCGGGATCGCGCTCATCAGGGTGTTGGCCATGGCCGGCATCGAGACGGCGATGCCCGCGCCCATCACCACGAGGCCGAGCAGCATGCCGCTGTAGTGCTCGCCGCCGAGCAGCGCTATCGCCGCGAGTCCGGCCGCGTTCGCCGCCATGCCGACCGCGATCGTCTTCGGCGTGCCCAGCTTGGGCATCAGCCTCGCGCCCACGCCCGCCACGTTCAGCACGATCACGCTCAGCGCCAGCGGCGCGATCCGCAGACCCGCCTCCAGCGGCCCGTATCCGAGCACGAACTGGAGGTGCTGGGTCAGCAGGAACAGCGAGCCGCCCATGCCGAAGGCGACCAGGATCGAGCCCGCGACGGCGCCGGTGAACTTCTGGTTGCGGAAGAAGTGCATGTCCAGCATCGGGTACGGGATGGACAGCTCCCAGCGGGCGAACGCGCCCAGGAAGGCCAGGCCCACCACGGCCGGGACCAGCACGTGCGCCGACGTCCAGCCGTGGCCCGGGCCCGAGATGATCGCGTACACCACTCCGGTCATGCCGACCGTGGAGAGCAGCGCGCCGAGCAGGTCCGGCCGGTCGCCCAGCGGGTTCTTCGACTCGGGGACCAGGATCAGCACGGCCACCAGGCCGAGCGCGGCGACCGGGATGTTGATCAGGAAGATCGAGCCCCACCAGAAGTGGTCGAGCATCAGACCGCCGATCAGCGGCCCGGCGGCGAAGCCGAGGGAGTTGACCGTGGCCCACAGACCGATGGCCTTCACCCGCTCCTCGTTGTCGAAGATCTGCACGACGACGGCGAGCGTGGTGGTCATCAGGAGCGCGCCGCCGACGCCCATCCCGGCGCGCGCGGCGATCAACTGCCCAGCGCTCTGGGAGAGTCCGGCCGCCAGCGAGCCGATGCCGAAGAGCGCGAGCCCGGCCGCCAGCATCTTCTTGCGGCCGTAGCGGTCGGACGCGCTGCCCGCGGTGAGCAGCAGTCCGGACTGGACGAGCGAGTACGCGTTGATCATCCACTGGATGTCCGCCGACGAGGCGTCGATCGACGTGCTCAGGGAGGGGATCGCGACGTTCAGAACGGTGTTGTCGAGCAGCACGGTGAGCTGGGCCAGGCAGATGACGCCCAGGATCAGCCAGCGCTGCGGGTGCCCCGTGGGGGTGGCCGATGTGTCGGCGGCCGTGGCCGTCATGCGGGCTCCTTGAGGAGTTGTACAGCGTATGGGGACGTTGCCGTACACCGTAAAGGAGTTCCTTGTACGGTGTAAAGCCCGTTTCCCGGCGCATACGAAAGGGCGGCGGTCCGGGTGCGTTCCCGGACCACCGCCCCAGCGACGGCCGCTACTTGGCGGGGGCCGTCAGGTCGTAGAAGGTGGCGCTGCCGACGGTCACCTTGGTGAAGGTGGCCGCGACCCAGGTGGCGATGGAGGTGCCGCCGCCCTGGCCACCGGGGCCGCCCATCATGCCCCCGCCACCGCCTCCGCCACCCCCGCCTCCGGCGATGAAGTAGTGGATCCTCCCTTCGGCCACGTATTCCTTGAACTGCGCGAGCGTGGGCGACGGGTCGCTCCCGTTGAAGCCGCCGATCGCCATCACCGGCTTCTCGGTGGCGAGTTGGTAGCTGGCCGCGTTCTGCGAACCGACGGCCGCCGCGACCCAGGTGAACCGGTCGGCATCCGTCTTGAGCAGGGACTTCGCCTTGGCGCTCACCTGGGCGCCGTTGAGCAGCCCGCCCATGCCGCCGGGTCCGCCGCGCTCGCCGCCCATGCCGCCGGGGCCGCCGGGGCCGCCGGGGCCGCCGCCGGGGAGCTGGGTCGGCATGCCGGTCCGGCCGCCCTGCGGGGCACCGCCCGGCGGAACCATCCCGCCACCGGCCTGCCCGGGCCGCCCGTTCTGCCCGCCCGGCACGGCGAACTCGCCGCCCGGACCGCCCCGCATCCGCCCGCCGCCGGGCCCGCCGCCCATGGACGCGCCCGCCGGTCCCGCCGTGACGATCGAGCCGGTGTGGCCGGTCTGGAGTGTGCTCACCGTGTACGCGAACGGCCCGGCCAGCGACGCCGCCAGACCCACCCCGGCCGCCCCGAGCGCCAGCCTCCGGTCGAGCCGTCCCGCGAGCGCGATCCCGGCCGCCGCCGCCAGGCCGCCGATCAGTACCGCCCACCGCAGCCACGGCAGATAGTCGGGCGTACGGCCCAGCAGCACGTACGACCACCAGGCCGTGAGCGCCACCGACGCGCCCAGCGTCACCGCCGCCGCGAGCCGGGTCCGCTCCTCCCACAGCACGGTCGCGCCCATGCCGACGAGCGCGGCGACATAGGGGGCGAGGGCGACCGTGTAGTACTGGTGGAAGATCCCCGCCATGAAGCTGAAGATCCCCGCGGTCATCAGGAGCGCCCCGCCCCAGGCCAGGAACGCCGCGCGGGCCGTGTCGGTCCGCTTGCCCCGCCAGGTGGTCACCAGGCCCGCGACGAGCAGCAGCAGCGCGGCGGGCAGCAGCCAGGAGATCTGGCTGCCCACCTCGGAGCCGAACATCCGGTCGAGGCCGGTCGTGCCCCAGCCGCCGCCTCCCCGGCCGCCGCCACCGCCGCCCACGCTGCCGGTCTCGTCCCCGTTGATCCGGCCGAGGCCGTTGTAGCCGAAGGTCAGTTCCAGGAAGGAGTTGTTCTGCGAACCGCCGATGTACGGGCGTGAGGACGCGGGCCACAGCTCCACGACCACCACCCACCAGCCGCCGGAGACCACCGTCGCGAGCCCGGACAGGGCGAGCTGGCCGAGCCGCCTGCGTACGGTCGTGGGCGCGCACACCGCGTACAGCACGGCGAGCGGCGGAAGGATCAGGAACGCCTGGAGGGTCTTCGTCAGGAACGCGAACCCGACGGCGACACCCGCCCACACCAGCCACTTCGTCCGTGCGCCCTCCAGCGCGCGCAGCACGCAGCAGACGGTCACGGTCATCAGCAGGGCGAGCAGCGCGTCCGGGTTGTTGAAGCGGAACATCAGCGCCGCGACCGGGGTGAGCGCGAGCGCCGCGCCCGCGATCAGGCCCGCCGCCGGGCTGAACCTGCGCCGCACGGCCGCGTACAGCACCGCCACCGTGCCCACCCCCATCAGCACCTCGGGCAGCAGGATCTGCCAGGAGCCGAGGCCGAAGAGCCGTACGGAGAGCGCCATCGGCCAGAGCGCGGCCGGGGGCTTGTCGACGGTGATGGCGTTCGCGGAGTCCAGCGAGCCGAAGAACATCGCCTTCCAGCTCTCGCCGCCCGCCTGGACGGCCGCCGAGTAGAAGGAGTTGGCGTACCCGGAGGCGCTGAGGTTCCAGAGGTAGGCGAGAAAGGTGAGCAGGAGGAGGCCGAGAAAGGCGGGGCGCACCCAGGCCGGGTCGGTGGTGCGGCCGCGCCACAGGCGGCCCGCGGCGGCCCTGTGCCGGGCCGCGGCGACCCCCTCGTGCGCGCCGGCCGGGTAGGAGGTCGTGGTCATCGGGTGGCGTCCTTCTGGTGGGGAATCGGGGTGGCGCGGTCCGGGAAGACCCAGGCGCGGAAGAGCAGGAAGCGCAGCACGGTGGCCGCCAGGTTCGCCGCGACCAGGACCGCCACCTCGGTGGAGTGCGAGGGGTCGCCGTCCGCGGCGCCCAGGGCCGCGAGTGAGCCGCTGGTGAGGGCGAGCCCGATGGCGAACACGACGAGGCCCTGCGCCTGGTGGCGCATCGCGCGGTCCCGTCCCCGTACGCCGAAGGTGAGCCGGCGGTTGGCTGCGGTGTTGGCGACGGCGGACACCAACAGGGCGGCGGCGTTGGCCACTTGGGGCCCGGTGCCGGTCCGGAAGAGCGAGTAGAGGCCGAGGTAGAAGAGCGTGGAGAGCGCGCCGATCACGCAGAAGCCGACGAGCTGGCGGGCGAGTCCGCCCGGTACGCCGCTGATCGCGCGGTCGCGCGGGTCGTCGCCGAACGGGCGTGCGAGCCGGTCCAGGGGGAGCGCGCCGACGGCGAGGGCGCGCCCGACCCGCCACACGCCCTTGAGGTCGTCGGTGGCCGTCCGCACGATGTGGACGGTCGAGTCCGGGTCGTCGACCCAGTCCACCGGCACCTCGTGGATGCGCAGACCGGCCCGCTCGGCGAGCACCAGGAGTTCGGTGTCGAAGAACCAGCCGGTGTCCTCCACCATCGGCAGCAGCCGCTCGGCCACGTCACGGCGTATCGCCTTGAACCCGCACTGGGCGTCCGAGAAGCGCGCCGCCAGCGACGACTTGAGGATGAGGTTGTACGCGCGGGAGATGAACTCGCGCCTGGGCCCGCGCACCACCCGCGAGGCCCTGCTGAGGCGGGAGCCGATCGCGAGGTCGGAGTGGCCCGAGATCAGCGGGGCGACCAGCGGGAGCAGGGCGTTCAGATCGGTCGAGAGGTCGACGTCCATGTACGCGAGCACGGGCGCGTCCGAGGCCGACCACACGGTCCGCAACGCCCGCCCGCGCCCTTTCTCTTCGAGCCGGAAGTGGCGTACGCCCTCCATCTCGCGGGCCAGGCGCGCCGCGACCTCGGGCGTGCGGTCGGTGGAGGCGTTGTCGGCGACGGTGATCCGGAACGCGTACGGGAAGGTGCGTGCGAGGTGCTCCCGGAGCCGGCGCACACACGGCTCCAGATCCCGCTCCTCGTTGTAGACGGGGACCACCACGTCGAGTACGGGCCCGCCCGCCGCACCGACGGGCAGGTGCTCCCGTGCCGGCAGGGTGCCCACGGAGATGTCGGTTCGCATGCCACCGACCCTCGCGAGGGCCGCTGTCACACCTGTGTGGTGCGACTGTGGGCAGGCTGTGAGTGGGGGACGGGTACGGGAGCGGGGGTCGTCGCGGGACCGGTGAGCGGCGCGGACGGGGTGCCCGGGACCGGCAGGTGGACGCTGAAGACCGTGCTGCCCGGGGCCGAGCGCACCGAGACGCCGCCGCCGTGCGCGGTCACGACCGCCTGCACGATGGCGAGGCCGAGCCCGGTCGAGCCGTGCGCGCGGGACCGGGAGGCGTCACCGCGCGCGAACCGCTCGAAGACGTGCGGCAGCAGCGCGGGCGGGATGCCCGGGCCGTCGTCCTCGACTTCGAGCACGGCCCACGCGCCCTGGCGCGCCACGCGCGCGGTGACGGTCGTGCCGTCCGGGGTATGGGTGCGCGCGTTGCCGAGCAGATTGACCAGCACCTGGTGGAGCCGGGCGCCGTCGCCGAGTACGGAGACCGGGTCGTCGGGCAGGTCCGGCAGCTCCAGGCGCCACCGGTGCCCCTGCCCGGCCGCCCGCGCGTCGCTCACCGCGTCCACGACCAACGGGGAGAGATCAGTGCTCTCGTACGAGAGCGGGCGTCCGGCGTCGAGCCGTGCGAGCAGCAGCAGATCCTCCACGAGCCCGGTCATCCGCTGGGCCTCCGCCTCGACGCGCCCCAGCGCGTGGCGGGTCGCGGGCCCGACCTCCTCGGTGCCGCGCCGGGTGAGTTCGGCGTACCCGCGAATGGAGGCGAGCGGGGTGCGCAGCTCATGGCTGGCGTCGGCGACGAACTGCCGTACGCGCGTCTCGCTCTCCTGCCGCGCGGCGAGCGCGGAGCCGACGTGCCCCAGCATCCGGTTGAGCGCCGCGCCGACCTGCCCGACCTCGGTCCGGGGGTCGGCCTCGGCGTCCGGGACACGCTCGTGCAGGGCCACCTCGCCGCTGTGGAGCGGCAGTTCGGAGACCCTGGTGGCGGTGGCGGCGACCCGGCGCAGCGGGCGCAGCGCGACGCCGACGATGGCGGCGCCCGCGATCCCGGCGGCGACCAGACCGGCGGCGGTCACCCACACGATGACGAGGACGAGCTTGTTGACGGTCGACTCGACGTCCTTGAGCGGGAAGCCGAGCAGGGCCGAGCCGTCCATCGCCCACTGCGCCCGGTACGAGCCGAGTCCCGGCACCGGGATGGTGTGGACGCGCCCGTCCTTGGGCACCGCCGCCAGCGCGCCGATCTGGCCGGCGGTGAGGGGCTCCTGGGCCCCCCGGGGCGACGACCCGGGCTCGCCCCGGACGCTGGCGGCCCCGGCGGGCTGCCCGTCGGGACCGAGGCGCAGCCCGACCGTGCCGAACGGCTGCCCGGGCGCGGAGACGAAGCCCGTGGAGAGGTCGGCGGGCGCGAGGTGGTGCGTGCGCTCGACGGCGGGGCGCAGCGAGTCGTCCAGCTGCCGCTGGAGGTTGGAGCGCATCCCGATGACCGTGACCGTACCGATCACGGCGGCGACGACGGCGATCAGCGCGACGGCGGAGACGACGAGCCGGGTCCGCAGCGTCCACCGGCGCGGCCGCCTCGGGGCGCGCCCGGAACGCATCCGGCTCACTCGCCGGGCTTGATGAGGTACCCGGCCCCACGCCGGGTGTGGATCATCGGCGACCGCCCCGCGTCGATCTTCCGCCGCAGATACGAGATGTACAGCTCCACCACGTTGGCCTGGCCGCCGAAGTCGTACGACCAGACCCGGTCGAGGATCTGCGCCTTGCTGAGCACCCGGCGCGGGTTGCGCATCAGATAGCGCAGCAGCTCGAACTCGGTGGCGGTGAGGTGGATGTTCACGCCGCCCCTGGTCACGTCGTGGCTGTCCTCGTCGAGTGTGAGGTCCCCGACGGCGAGCAGCGACTCGCTGCGTACGGTCGCGCTGCCGGACCGGCGGATGAGCCCGCGCAGCCGGGCCACGACCTCTTCGAGCGAGAACGGCTTGGTGACGTAGTCGTCGCCGCCGGCGGTGAGCCCCGCGATCCGGTCCTCGACCGCGTCCTTGGCGGTGAGGAACAGCACGGGCACGTCCGGGAGTTCGCGGCGCAGCCGTCCGAGCACGGCGAGCCCGTCCATGTCGGGCAGCATGATGTCGAGGATGACCGCGTCGGGCCGGAACTCCCGGGCGGCCCGCACCGCGCCGGCCCCGTCCCCGGCGCTGCGCACCTGCCACCCTTCGTAGCGCAGCGCCATGGACAGCAGCTCGCTGAGCGCCGCCTCGTCGTCCACGACGAGCACCCGGACGGCGCTCCCGTCCGGCCTCAGCAATTCGGTGCGCCCCTGCGGGGAGGTGGTGGTCATGCTCACCACCCTGTGAGCGGCCCCTGAGAACGCCCTTGCGCGTTCCTGTGAATTTCCTGAGAAAGGGGCGGCGGGCCGGGGGCGGCCCCCTGAAGACCGGCGCCCGGGAGGCCGAACAGCCGGGTGCCGTTCCCGTGGCAGACACCCCGCAGCCAGTCGTCGCCGAGCCCGAGCCGTTCGAGGGATTCGAGCTGGTGGAGATAGCCGTACGGGATGTTGGGGAAGTCCGACCCGAGCAGCACCCGGTCGCCCAGGTCGCGGAGCCGGGGCAGCGCGTCCGCCGGGAAGGGCGCGAGCCGCTCGCTGAAGTCCGTGAACGCCATGGTCGTGTCGAGCATCACCCCCTCGTACGTGTCGGCGAGCGCCATGAAGTCGACGTACTCCGGCATCCCCATGTGCGCCACGACCAGCCGCAGCCGGGGGTGCCGGGCGAGGAGGCGCCCGATGGGCTCGGGCCCGGTGTGCTTGCCGGGCGCGGGCCCGGAGCCGCAGTGGGCGACGACGGGCACGGCGGCCTCGGCGAGCGCGCCCCAAACGACGTCGAGGAGCGGGTCGTTGGGGTCGTAACCCCCCACCTGGACATGCGCCTTGAAGACCCGGGCCCCGGCATCGAGCGCCTCCTCGACGTACGCGCCCGCTCCCTCCTCCGGGAAGAACGTCGCGGTGTGCAGACAGCCGGGGGTGCGGCGCGCGAAGTCGACGGCCCACCCGTTGAGCCATCGCGCCATGTCCGCCTTGTGCGGGTACAGCATCGAGGTGAACGCGGTCACGCCGAAGTCGGCGAGCAGCTCGATGCGCCGCGCCTCCTCCTCGCGGTACGCGATGGGCCACTCCACACCGGTGAGCGGCCCGGCCGAGTCGAAGTAGGCCCAGACCTTCTTCAGGACGCGGTCGGGCATGAAGTGCGTGTGCACGTCGACGAGCCCGGGCAGCCCGAGGCGGGCCCAGAAGGCCCGCACAAGGGCGGCCCCGGCCTCAGCGGTCGGCACGTCCACCGGGGCTCTCACCGCCCTCGCGCTGGAAGCTGTAGCTCCGCTCGACCTTGGCGACATGGACGCTGTAGCTCTCGTACCACTCGGCGCGGCCCTGCTTCTGCGCCCTCTGGTGCTCCAGGCGGGAGCGCCAGGCGGCGATGGCGTCCTCGTCGCGGAAGTACCCGACGGTGATGCCGATGCCGCCCGGGGTGCGCGCGGACTCGTATCCGAGGTAGCCCGGTATCTCCTCGACGAGCTTCTTCATGAGGTCGGCCGTCTCGCCGTACCCCCGGTCGCCTTCGGTGCGCAGGGAGGTGAACACGACGGCGTAGTAGGGCGGTTCCATACCGGCCACAAGTTGATCGCTCATGCGCTCCACCCTCCGCTGTCATCGGTGAACGTGTCCATACCCCTTACCCGAAGGGATCCAAAGGGGATCCAAGTCTTGACCGAGGGGAGCCCCGGAGGGATCCGAGGAGGGCCCAAGTGGGGTCCCCCGGGGATCAGAAGAGCTGATCCTGCACGTCAGGAGGGCGCAGTGCCCGGACCGGCACGGTGATCCCCCCGCCGGCGGGCGCCGCCCCGAGCCCCCACCCGCTCATGAGCCGCGTGTCCAGGACGAGGTGCCGTCCCCCGGACTCCAGATGGAGATCGGGCCCGGCGGCGGCGAGAACGCGCCCGCCGACGACCCCGTCGGGCACCAGCTCGCGCACGACCCCGTACGCGGGCCCGAGGCCGTCGAGCCCGAACAGCCGCCCGTGGTCGACGACCCGGCACGGGAGCGGCTCCAGGGACTCGGGCCACCCGCCGAGCGCGACGGCCCGCCCGTGCATGTCCCGAATCTCGTCACCGCGCTCGCCGGTTCCGGGAAGCGAGGCCCGTACGACCCGCTTCTGCTCGTACGAGACGCGATCGGGCACCCCCAACGCGGCCCGCAGCAGCTCCTCGCACCGCCGGGCGGCCATCAGCGGCCCGCGCCCCAGCCAGGAGAAGCAGACGGCCCCCTGCTCCCTCAGCCGCGCTCCCTCGCGCTCCTCGGCGGTGATCCCGACCTTGACGAGCCCCGGCCCGAACCACGCCAGATAGACCCGGTAGACCCGAGGGTCGTCGGGCACCCCGTCGGCGGCGACGGAATGCACCCGGTCGAGCCGGGCACACTCGCCGCACCGCGCCTGAGCACTCCCCCGCGCCACGGCCACGTCCCCGGGGCAGGGATTCCCCCGAGCCCCCACACACCGGCGCTCCCCCACGACCCGGAAGCCGGCCTCACCCCCGAACGCGATCCGGCTGACCCGCCGCTCCCCCCGGTCCCCCACCCACACCAGCCCAGGCCCGTCCTCCCCCCAACGAACCCCACTACTGCGCCACACCCCAGCCATGTCCCGACGGTAGCGGGGGGCACTGACAACGGGGCGGGGCCGGGGCCGACGGCGCGGGGCGCGGGCATACGAGAAAGGCCCCCCGGATCTCTCCAGGGGGCCTTTCGGCTGTGCACTCGGCAGGATTCGAACCTGCAACCTTCTGATCCGTAGTCAGATGCTCTATCCGTTAAGCTACGAGTGCTTGCTTCCCGGTTTTTTTCTTCCCGGTCGGCGTTGCGGGAACAACATTACATGACCTGCGCCGTGACGCGAAATCCATTGGCCACACCCCTCCTGACCTGCGAAAACGCCCCTGTGGGGGCAGATGCGGGGGAGAGGGTCCAGCGGCGGCGATGTGCCCGTAACAGGGGAAATGTGACCGGGGTCACCGGACCGGCGCCCGAGAGCGGACCCCCGACGTCCGCACCGGCCCGGGAACGGCCGAAGCCCCGGCCGTGGGGCCGGGGCTTCGGGTTCAGCTGGCGGAGGCGGAGGGATTTGAACCCTCGATGGGCTTTAAAACCCAAACCGCATTAGCAGTGCGGCGCCATAGACCGGACTAGGCGACGCCTCCAGCACAACCTCCCGCGTGCGCGAGTGGTGCGTGCAGATGATGACACAGCCTTGCTCCGCGTCACCAATCGCACCCCACGGTACTAGGCAGGCGGGCACCAGAGCAAAGCGTTAGGCGACCCACGATTTCCGGCCTTGGGGGCCGAGTCGGAAACGCCTCGGCGACCTTGCGGGTACCGGCTCGGGGGAGGCCTTTGCCGAGGGCTCCGGGGTGGCGCTCCGGGGGCGGGCTTCGAGCCCGTGCGCAACGCCCGGCGTCCCGGCGCGTTAGGCATGGCGAATCCGTTCACCTCGATGGGGCCGGACCCACCCCGTCCAGCCCGTGGAGCCCCGCATGCTGCGTCGCCTCGTCGTCACCGCGCTCGCCACCACCGCCACGGCCGCCCTCGCCGCCTCGCCCACCGCCTCAGCCGCCCCCCTGCCACTGCCCCCGCTCCCCCTCCTCGACGGCGGCGGCAGCAGCAGCCACGACCACCTCACGGTCACCGTCGCGCACAACGGGGAGACCGACGGCACGTACGTGCTGGAGTGCCACCCCGCCGGGGGCAACCACCCGCAGATCCTTCAGGCGTGCGACCGGCTCGACCGGCTCACCACCGGGGACAAGGACCCGTTCGCACCCGTCCCCCCGGGCGCCCCGTGCTCGATGATCGACGGCGGCAGGCCCACCGCCCGGGTCACCGGCACCTGGGCCGGACGGCCGGTGGACGCCACGTACAACCGGCACAACGGGTGCGAGATCAAGCGGTGGAACGTGTTCGTGCCGGTCCTCCCCGGGGCCCGGTGAGTGTCCGGTGAAGGTTCGGTGAGGGCCGGGACGGCGACACGGTGAGCGCGCCGACGGGGCGCCCGAAGCACGCGGCCCCGGCAGGGCAGCCGGCTGCGCCCCACCCCGTCGGCCCAATCTCCCGGCATACGCCGTGGTCACAGAACATTGGTGAGAGCTCCCCCTCATCCGCCGCCGCGCGCACATCCCCTGCCTTTAGACTCCCTCCCAGTGACAGGCCGCAAGGTGCAGTGGTTCAGGGAGGAAGCGTCGTCGTGAGCAGCAGGCCATCCCGAGGCGCTGCTCGCCTCGCAGCCATACTTGACGCCCTTCCGGACGGGCTCGTGCTCGTCAACTGCAACGGCACGGTCGTCAACGCGAACACCATCGCCCTGGAGATGTTCGAATCTCCGGGGACCGGGCTCGTGGGGCGGGGCGTGCTCGACCTGCTGCCCACCTTCGACTCCAAGCTCATCCCGGGATCGATGCGCCGCCCCGACACCGAGGACGAGCTGGGCCGCACCAAGCCGACCCGGATGGTGGCCCGGCGCACCGACGGCAGCGAGTTCCCCGTCGAGGTGACCAGCGCCAACCTGGAGGACGGAAGAGACGCGTACGCCTCGCCGTCCACCTCCTACGGGGTCGGCGGCGCGCACTACTCCGGCGACGAGCTCCTCATGATCGTCGTCCGCGACCTCTCCGGAACCGTGGACACCGAGGCCGAGCTGGCCCGTTCGCAGCGGCAGACCGAGATGATCCTGCGCGCGGCGGCGGAGGGTGTCGTCGGCACCGACACCGAGGGCCGCGTCGTCCTGGTCAACCCGGCCGCCGCGCAGATCCTCGGCTACCGCGCCAGCGACCTCGGCGGCCAGGAGCTGCACCCGCTGGTGCTGCACTCGCGCGCCGACGGCGAGCCGTTCCCGTACGAGGAGAGCCCGCTCGCCGACACACTGAAGTCCGGCCGCAAGCACCGCGTGCGCGGCCAGATGCTGTGGGCGAAGAGCGGCGCGGGCGTGCCCGTCGACCTGACGACCGCGCCGGTACGGGACGGGGACCTGCTGGTCGGCGCGGTGATGACGTTCACCGACCGCCGCCCGTACGAGGACCAGGCCAAGAAGCACGCGGAGGTCCTGGAGCGCGAGACCACCCGCTACGACGCGCTGTCCGCGCGCCACCAGCAACTGCTCTCCGTGCTCGGCGGCTCGCTGCGCGGGCCCCTGGACGAGCTGCGCCGCGAGCTGTCCACGCTGGCGGCGGACGACGCGGGCCAGCTGTGGCCCGAGGCCAACCAGGTCCTGCACCATCTGGCCGCCGGATACGCCCGGATGACCACCCTCGTCGACAATGTCCTGGCCTTCCAGCGGCTCGACTCCGGTACGGAGGAGCTGAAGAAGGCGAAGGTGCTGGTCGGGACCGTGGTCGCGGCGGGCGTCGAGGGCGCCGTCGAGCTGATCGGGCCCGGCCGGGCCCAATTCGCCGTCCACGCGCCCCCGATCGAGGCCGAGATCGACCCCGCGCGGCTCTCCACCGCGCTCGCGCACCTGGTGGCGGACGTCGCGGGCGTCGACGCCACGGGCAACGCGCCGGTCGCCGCCGGCGGCTACATGGACTCCACGGTCGTCGTCGCGGCGGCGGTGCGCGGCGAGGTCGTACGCATCGAGGTGCGCGGGCCGTACGCCGGGGGCGACCCCGTCCACGAGCCCATCGTGCAGGGCATCGTGCGCGCCCACGGCGGTGTGCTCCAGACGGTCGAGGTGCCGGGCATGAGCGGCAGCGCGTACGTACTGGAGGTGCCGCTGGGGGAGGGCGCGGGCTCGGTTCCGGAGCCCGCCGCGGCCGAGATCGCGGTGGTTCCCGCCCAGCAGCCGGCCGGCTCGGGGCGCCGCCGTGCCCGGCGGGCCTCCACGGACGCGTTCCTGGAGAGCCCCGTCGAGGAGGAGACGTCCCCCACCGGCCGCCGCCGGGCGCGTGCCCAGGACGGCCCGCCGGCCGACCCGTCCGCCGCGTCCCCGGCGGCTCTTGAACGCATCCCCGCGCAGCAGGCGGCCGAGGGCGAGGGCGGCGGCGCGGGCTCCGGTGGGAGTTCCGCCGCGAGTTCCGGTACGGGACGGGGCGTCCCGGGCGCGGGGCCGTCCGGCGGCCCGGGGCCCGGCGGAGTGCCGGGCCTGCCCGGTGGCTCTTCGAGCGGTACGCCCGCAGGCTCCCCCGGCGGCCACCCCTTCGGCCCCGGCGGCCCGTCCGGCGGGACCCCCAACGGCCCGGCCGCCGGTATGCCGGGACCCGAGGGCTCCACGGGCGGCGCGCACCCCTACGCCCCCGGCACCGGACCCGCAGGCCCCAACGGCGGCCCCGGCGAGGGGACTTCGGGCGCCCCGGGGGCCGGACCGTCCGGCGACACCGGCGGCTCCTCGGGCACGGGGCGGCGGCGCGGGCGGCCCAGCCCGGCCGAGGAAGGCACCGCGCCCGCCATGCCCTCCGAGGGGTCTGTCGTCACCGCCGCCGAGAGCGCCCGCCAGCCCGGCGCGGGCCGGCCGGCCGCGCTGAGCGAGACCGTTCCGCCCCAGGGCATGGCGGCCGACCCGGCCGCGCCCTCGGGCCGCCGCGCCCGTCGCGCCCTGCCCGCCAGCAGCGGCGACGCACGCGCCGCTGACGCACCGACCGCTGACGCGGAGCCCGGCGGCCGTCGTGCCCGCAGGGCTCTCGCGGCTGCCCCGGAGGCCGAGGAGGGGGCGGTGCGCACGGCGTTCGCGCTCCCGCCCGCCGACGCGGACCGCCCGGCCAGGCCCGGGGGCTTCCCCGCCGCCGGCCCGGCTTCCGGCCCGGCCGACGCCGAGCGGCCCCCGGCGACCGGGCCCGGCAGGCCCCTCGGGCTCCCCGGAGCGGCGCCCGGGCAGGGCACCGGCATCCCCGTGGACCCGAACCGCCCCGGCGTCCCCGACCCCCACCAGCCCCTCCCGGCCCCTTCGGCCCCTTCGGCCCCGGCTCATCGCCCCCTGGCGAACGGCCCCGGCCAGAGCGGCGGCCCCACCGCCGCCCCGGCCCCGGCCCACCGCCCGCTGGCGAACGGGCCCGCACAGACCTCCCAGACTGGTCAGCCCCTCCCGGCCACCGGTCGCGGGCGCCACGACGCCGTACGCAACGAGGCCGCCGACGAGCACACCCCGCCGCAGCCGCACCCCGTCGAGCAGCCGGCCGCGTGGGCGATGGGCGGCGCGGTTCCGGCGAACGGGCCGGAGACGGCGGGCGGCCCCGGCGCCGTACCGCAGCCCGCCCGCCAGCCGCTGCCCGCCGAGGCGGCCCCCGCGCCCGACGACGCCTCCCAGGGCCGTTCCATCAGCGTGCGCACGCTCGGCCAGGGCGTGGCCTTCACCCAGCAGACCGGCGGCTCCTCCGGCTCGGGGCGGCGCCGCAAGCTCGGTACGCCCTCCGAGGGCGAACGCCCGGCCGGCACCGCCGAGGCCGAGCGCCCCGGCCCGTCCCCCACATCGCTGCTCTCGCCCCCCTCGGAGGGCCAGGGGCGCGCGTACGCCATAGGCGCGCCGGACAAGGGCGCCGAGGGGCCCGAGCCGCTGGACGGGCCCGGGGGCGCCGTCGAGGTCGCCAACCGCCCGCACCCGCAGCCCGTCGACGACGAGCTGCCGCCCGAGCCGCTCGACAACCCGCGGCGGCTGCTCGTCTGGCCCGCGCCCGACGTCTCCACCTCGCAGGCGCTCAGCGACCGCGGCTACCGGCCCGTGGTCGTGCACTCCCGCGAGGAGGTCGACGCCCAGATCGCGGCATTCCCCGCCGCGCTCTTCGTCGACCCGCTGACCGGGCCGATCACCCGTACCGCGCTCCAGTCGCTGCGTCAGGCGGCCGTCGCCGCTGAGGTCCCGGTGCTGGTGACGGCCGGGCTCGGACAGGCGACACGCGAGGCGGCGTACGGCGCCGACCCCGCCGTACTCCTCAAGGCCCTCGCCCCCCGCGACAGCGAGCAGCACCCGCCCCGGGTCCTGCTGATCGAGGAGCACGAGGAGATCGCCCTCGCCCTGACGGCCACTCTGGAGCGGCGCGGCATGCAGGTCGCCCGCGCCGCCACCGACACCGAGGCCGTGACGCTGGCGGGCCAGATGCGGCCCAACCTGGTCGTGATGGATCTGATGCAGGTACGCCGCCGCCGCGCCGGGATCGTCGACTGGCTGCGCGCGAACGGGCAGTTGAACCGCACCCCGCTCGTCGTCTACACCTCGGCGGGCCTCAACCAGCCGGATCTCCCGAAGCTGTCGGCGGGGGAGACGGTGCTGTTCCTGGCCGAGCGCTCGACGAGCACCGAGGTCCAGGGCCGGATCGTGGACCTGCTCGCGAAGATCGGCACCAACTGACCGACGCCGAACAGGAGTGGGCCGGGGCATGTTTCACGTGAAACACACCCCCACCCCCAACAACCGCCCCGTGTTACCGGTAAAAAAGCCCCGCCCCCCCCCCCCCCCCCCCCGCCACCCACCAGAAAGGGCCG
>NZ_JBHWUR010000008.1:0-131180 GCF_042737755.1 Streptomyces sp. NPDC059994 | reverse complement strand
GCCCCCTAACCGGTGGGGGCCGGGTCATTTATCCCTTCAAACCCCCCACCCCCAACACCCCCGCAATTTTTACAGTTTAAAATCGGCCCGGCCCACCCCACCCGGCCACCGTCAGCGCACTCGTCAGCGCAGCTCCGTGACGTCCAGCTCCCCGTCCGCGTACTGCTTGCGGATCACCTTCTTGTCGAACTTCCCCACGCTCGTCTTCGGCACCGACTCGACGATCGTCCACCGCTCCGGCAGCTGCCACTTCGCGACGGACCGGGAGAGGAACTCCTTCAGGGCCACGTAGTCGGCCGTCGCCCCCGGCTTCAGTACGACCGTGGCGAGCGGGCGCTCGCCCCACTTCTGGTCGGGGACCGCGACCACCGCGGCCTCGGCGACCTCGGGGTGGGCCATCAGCGCGTTCTCCAGGTCGACCGAGGAGATCCACTCCCCGCCCGACTTGATGACGTCCTTGGCGCGGTCGGTGAGCGTCAGGAAACCCTCGGCGCTGATCACGCCGACGTCACCCGTCTTCAGCCAGCCGTCCTCGCTGAACTTGTCGGCGGGGCGGAAGTCCTCGCCGCCCGCGCCGCCGTAGTACGCGCCCGCGATCCAGGTGCCCCGGACCTCCAGCTCACCCGCCGACTCGTTGTCCCAGGGCAGGATGTCCCCGCCGGGACCGACCAGCCGCGCCTCGACGCCCGCCGGGAAACGGCCCTGGGTGATCCGGTACGGCCACTCCTCCTCGGCCGTGAGCCCGGCCGGCGGGTTGGCCATGGTGCCCAGCGGCGACGTCTCCGTCATGCCCCACGCGTGGCAGAGCCGGACGCCCAGCTTGTCGTACGCCTCCATCAGTGAGGGCGGACAGGCCGCGCCGCCGATGGTGACCCTCACCATCGAAGTGAGGTCCCGGGGGCGCGCGGTGACCTCGGCGAGCAGTCCCTGCCAGATCGTCGGCACGGCGGCGGCGTGTGTGGGCTTCTCACGCTCGATCATCTCGGCGAGCGGCGCCGGCTGCAGGAAGCGGTCCGGCATCAGCATGTCGACGCCGGTCATGAAGGTCGCGTGCGGCAGCCCCCAGGCGTTCACATGGAACTGCGGCACCACGACCAGGGTCGTGTCCTTGTCCGTGAGCCCCATCGACTCGGCCATGTTGACCTGCATCGAGTGCAGATAGACCGAACGGTGCGAGTAGACGATGCCCTTGGGGTCGCCCGTCGTGCCGGAGGTGTAGCACATGGCGGCGGCGCTGCGCTCGTCCAGCTGCGGCCAGTCGTACGAGGTCGGGCGGCCCGCGAGCAGCTCCTCGTACTCGTGCACCTGCGGCCCCGCGCCGTCGATGTCGTCGAGCAGCGAACGGTCGCCGGGCCCGGAGACCACGATGTGCTCGACAGTCGGCAGATGCGGCAGCAGCGGGGCGAGCAGCGGCAGCAGCGAACCGTTGACGATGATCACGCGGTCGGCCGCGTGGTTGACGATCCAGATCAGCTGCTCGGCCGGGAGCCGCAGGTTCAGCGTGTGCAGCACCGCGCCCATGGAGGGAATCGCGAGATACGCCTCGACGTGCTCGGCGTTGTTCCACATCAGGGTGGCGGTCGCCTGGCCGTCCTCGACGCCGAGCTCACGCAGAGCGTGTGCCAGCTGTGCGGCCCGGCCCCCGATCTCGGCGAAGCTGCGGCGCCGTGGCTCCGCCTCGCCGGTCCAGGTCGTGACCTGCGACTTGCCGTGGATCGTCGACCCGTGGGTCAGGATCCGCGAGATCAGCAGCGGTACGTCCTGCATGGTGCTCAGCACGGCGGCCTCCCGGGGGCGCTACGGTGCGCCACGTGGCGATAGGGGTGTGCCGATTCTGCTCACGTACCGCGCGGTATGTCACTACCCGGAGGTAATGAATCACCCACGAGACCAAGGTCACGCGGTGCGCGGGCCCCTGCGCCCGGTATCGGCCGCCTGGTTTCCGGTCAGCGGACGGGGGCGAGCTCCGGGTCCTCGCGGAGCTTGCCCAGCGCCCGGGAGACCGCGCTCTTCACCGTGCCGACGGAGACCCCCAGTACCTCGGCGGTCTGCGCCTCGCTCAGGTCCTCGTAGTACCGCAGCACGACCATCGCCCGCTGGCGGTCCGGCAGCTTCATCACGGCGCGCCACATCGCGTCGTGCAGAACCTGCTGGTCGGCCGGGTCCGGCTCCGGTACCGAATCCGGCTCGGGCAGCTCGTCGCAGGCGAACTCGTCCACCTTGCGCTTGCGCCACTGCGAGGTCCGGGTGTTGAGGAGCGCACGGCGCACATAGCCGTCGAGGGCGCGGTGGTCCTCGATCCGGTCCCAGGCGACATAGGTCTTGGTGAGGGCCGTCTGCAGCAGGTCCTCGGCGTCACTCGGGTTCGCGGTCAGCGAGCGTGCGGTGCGCAGCAGCACGGGGCCTCGGGCCCGCATGTACGAGGCGAACGACGGATACGGCGTCGCCGCCCGGGAGGCGCTGTTGCAGACAGGCGTGGTCATGCCTCCACGCTAGGAGCGCCCGCTACGCCACGGATCGGCCCCAGGTCGCGAAACTGGGTCCCTCTCAGGTTGTACGGGTAGGGGTGACTGCACCTCCTGAAGGTGGAGGACGCCCCCGGGCTCGTCAGGGTTGGAACCGCGCGACCGGCGCGTCCACCGTGTTCCGGTCCACCACGAGCCGGTGCCCGCCGTGCGTCTCGGTCACGTTCCCCGCGTACTGGTGAATGCGCCGGTGCGGCTGCCACGCGTCCGCGTGCAGGGTCGGTTCCCCGTACAAGGACGGCCCGGAGCCCCACCGCGCGAACCACATCACCGACGGCAGGTCGGACTGCCCGGCCCGCCGGGCCTGCTCCATGTGCCGCACACCCGACTCGGCGCTGCTGTAGAACCCGGGCAGAAAGCCCTGGCCGCGCACCTCACGGTTCCAGGCACGGACGAACGCCAGCGTGGTTCGCGCGCACCCCGAGTCGCCCGCGTCGTACGCCTCCATGTCCAGGTAGAGCGCGCTGCCCTGCCGGATGCCCAGCTTCCCGGCCGCGTCGGCCGCCTGCCTCCCCTCGGTCCGGCCCTGGGCCGCCGAGCCGCTGCCCATCCGCACCTTCCGCTTCGCCTCCGACCGCACGCACGGCGACTGCGAGCCGACGAAGATCGGCAGCACCCGCCAGCCCATCCCGTCCACACTCGCCAACCAGCTCCGGCTGAGGTGGAGCTGGTTCGGGCAGCCGCGCCCGCGCCCCGCGAAGTAGACACCGACCCCTCGGTACGACGACGACCGCCAGGCCTTCATCGTCGCCAGCGGCGGCGCCTGACAGGTGTCGAACGCCGCCCCCTTGAAGCGCACGGCCCGCGCCAGCACCTCAGGACTGTCGACCGCGTCCGCCGGAGCGGCGAACGGGGCGGCCTCCGCGGCGGCCTCCGGGGAGGCGGCAGCGTCGACGTCCGAGGCGACGCCCGAGCCGGCCTCCGGCGCGGCGGCGACGGCCGGGACATCGGGCACCGGCGCGGCGGCGACGGCCGGGACATCGGGCACCGGCGCGGCCGACGCGGGTGGGCTCAGCGTGAGCAGAGCGGCGAGCGTGGTGGCCACGGCGAGCGGTGGCGTGACGATGCCCAGGTACCAGGGACGGATCGATGTATGGCTGCGCATAAGGCGAGTGAAAGGCCGTCAGCTTCCGCCGGCCACCGCTCGGCCCTCCGCCTCAGCCGTCCGTGGACAGGATCATCCTTCCGTGTACGGAGGTTCAGCCGTCCGTGTGCGACGGGGCGAGTGGCCCGCGCACGGGAGGGGGGTGTTCGGCGTACGGGACGCGGGCGGTCGGCGTAGGGGAAGCCAGTGGCCCGCGTGGGGGAAGCTGGCGGTCGACGTGCGGGAAGCCAGTGGCCGGTGTGCAGGAAGCGGGCGGTCGACGCCCGGGAAGCCGGTGGCCGGTGTGCAGGAAGCGGGCGGTCGACGCCCGGGAAGCCAGTAGCCGGCGTGCGGGAAGCGGGCAGTCGACGCCCGGGAAGCCAGTAGCCGGTGTGCAGGAAGCGGGCGGTCGACGCCCGGGAAGCCAGTAGCCGGTGTGCAGGAAGCGGGCGGTCGACGCGCGGGAAGCCAGTAGCCGGTGTGCAGGAAGCGGGCGGTCGGCGTGCCGTGCTCAGCCGCCCCGCCCCGCGCCGCCCCGCGCCATCCCGCCCCACTCCGCCCCGCCCCGCCGTGTTCAGTCCTCCGCGCTCAGAACCAGCCCCGACGTCGGAACACCCGTGCCGGCCGTCACCAGCACCCGCCCGGCGCCCGGTATCTGATTGACCGCCAGTCCCCTGACCTGCCGGACCGCTTCCGCTATCCCGTTCATCCCGTGCAGATACGCCTCCCCCAGCTGTCCCCCGTGCGTGTTCAGCGGCAACGCGTCCGCCGCCACGAAATCCGCCGCCTCCCCCGCCCCGCAGAACCCGAACTCCTCCAGCTGCATCAGCACGAACGGCGTGAAGTGGTCGTACAGGATCGCCACATCGATCTCGGCCGGAGTGAGCCCGGACGTCCGCCAGAGCTGCCGCGCGACCACCCCCATCTCGGGCAGCCCGGTCAGATCGTCCCGGTAGAAACTCGTCATCCCCTCCTGTCTGCGGCCCGCCCCCTGTGCGGCCGCGGTGATCACGGCGGGCGGGCGGCGCAGATCCCGCGCCCGCTCGGCCGTAGTGACGACGATCGCCTGACCGCCGTCCGTCTCCTGGCAGCAGTCGAGGAGCCGCAGCGGCTCCACGATCCATCGCGAGGCGGCGTGGTCGGCCGGCGTGATCGGCCTGCCGTAGAAGTACGCCGCCGGGTTGGTCGCCGCATGCCGCCGGTCGACGACGGCCACGTGCCCGAACGCCTCGGGCGTCAGTCCGTAGGCGTGCAGATAGCGCTGGGCGGCCATGGCGACCCAGGAGGCCGGAGTGAGCAGCCCGAACGGCAGCGACCAGCCGAGCGCCGCCCCCTCGGCGGACGGCTCCCGGTGCTGCACCCCGGACCCGAACCGCCGCCCCGAACGCTCGTTGAACGCCCGATAGCAGACGACCACTTCCGCCACCCCCGAGGCCACCGCGAGCGCCGCCTGCTGGACGGTCGCGCACGCGGCGCCACCGCCGTAGTGGATCCGCGAGAAGAACGACAGCTCGCCTATGCCGGCCGCCTGCGCCACGGTGATCTCGGGGCTGGTGTCCATGGTGAACGTGACCATGCCGTCGACGTCGTCGGGGGTGAGCCCGGCGTCGTCGAGCGCGGCGCGCACCGCCTCCACCGCGAGCTTCAGCTCGCTGCGGCCCGAGTCCTTGGAGAACTCGGTCGCCCCTATCCCGGCGATCGCCGCCTTCCCCCCGAGCGAGTCGGCCCGCCGGACGCTCATACCGCCACCTCCCCGGCACCGCTCGCCCCGGCCCGGGGGAGTGCGACCGTCACGGTCCCGGTGACGTGGTGGCCCAGCCCGTTCGCCCCCACCACCCGCACCTCGGCCGTGTCCGCCTCCACCGCGGTGACCGTGCCCGTCAAGGTCATCGTGTCGCCGGGATGGTTGGGCGCCCCCAGCCGTATGCGCACCGAGCGCAGCCGTGACTCGGGGCCGAAGTGGTCGGTGATGTAACGCCCGACCAGGCCGTTGGTGGTCAGGATGTTCATGAAGATGTCCGGGGACCCCTTCTCCTGGGCGAGCACCGCGTCGTGGTGCACGTCCTGGTAGTCGCGGGAGGCCACGGCCCCGGCGACTATCAGCGTCCGGGTGACCGGGATCTCCAGCGGTGGCAGCTCGTCGCCCGCTTTCATGCCGCGCCCTCCTCTCCGTCCTGCCCGACCTGCCCGTCCAGTCCGTCCAGTCCGTCCAGTCCGTCCGGCCCGTCCAGTCCGTTCAAGGCGTCCACCTCGCCGTTCGGGACACCCGTCGCGCCCTCACCGTCGACGATCAACCCGCCCAGCTCCTCCAGCAGTTCGGCGCCGCACCCCAGGTAGGCGTCGATCTGGCGGCCCCAGAGGAAGTGCCGGTGCACCGGGTGCTCCAGGTCGGCGCCGAGTCCGCCGTGCAGATGCTGGCCCGTGTGGACGACCCTTCTGCCCGCCTCGGACGCCCACCAGGCCGCCGTCAGCGCGTGCGTGCGGTACGGCAGCGCCCGGTCGCGCCGCCAGGCCGCCTCGTACGAGGTCACCCGTATCGCCTCGGTCTCCATGTAGGCGTCGGCCGCCCGCAGCAGGACCGCCTGGTTGGTCGAGAGCGGCCGCCCGAACTGCTCACGGGTGCCGGTGTGCGCCACCGCCCGTGCAAGCGACCCCGCGCACACGCCCGTCTGCAATCCGGCGAAGGCGGTACGTGCGGTCGCCAGCACGTCCTCGTACGCGCCCGGCCCCGGGCCGCCGACCCGCTCGCCCCGCGCTCCCAAGAGCGTGAGCCGCCCGGCCGACCAGGGCGCGGTCGTCTCGACCGGCTCCGCCCGCGTCCCGGGTGCTCCCGTCCGTATCCACCACAACGCCCGGTCCGCGTCCGGCACCAGGACGTGCGTGGCCTCCCGCAGCCAGGGGACCACCGGCACCACTCCGGTCAGCTCCCCTGTCGGCC
Source organism: Streptomyces sp. NPDC059994 (assembly GCF_042737755.1). Taxonomy (NCBI): domain Bacteria; kingdom Bacillati; phylum Actinomycetota; class Actinomycetes; order Kitasatosporales; family Streptomycetaceae; genus Streptomyces; species Streptomyces sp. NPDC059994. The sequence goes on along the minus strand of NZ_JBHWUR010000008.1, from coordinate 124,633 downwards.
CCCCGTCCGCCGAGGCCCGTACTCCGCCGTGCGCGGGGAAAGCGCCGGTCGCCACCGCGGTGCCGGCCCTCAGCGCCGGGAGCAGCCGGTCGCGCTGTTCCCCGGAGCCGTGGGCGGCCAGTGCCAGGACTCCGTAGACGCAGCTCGCCGCGAACGGCACCTGGGCGGTGGTCCGGCCCTGCTCCTCCAGTGCGAGGACCAGCCCGAGCAGCCCCGTCTCCTCGACGGCCGCAGGCAGCCCCGCGCCGCACAGGGCCTTCCACAGCTCGGTGTCCGTCCCCGTCCCCGCGGCAGTGAGGCGCTCATGGGTGGACAGGTCCCCGAAGATCTCCCCGGCCAGCTCACGGACGGCCGACTGCTCCTCGGTGGGGGTGAAGTCCATCAGCCACCCTCACTCCCTCGGAACACCGGCAGCTCCAACTCCTCGTCGACTCGCAGGAATTCAAGCCGCACGGGCATCCCGATCCGCACCTTGTCGTACGGGACCCCCACCACGTTGCTGATCATCCGCACGCCCTCGGAAAGCTCGATCAGCCCCACCGCGTACGGGCCCGCCCCGTCCCCATCGGGGTCGGCCGGGACGTCCCCATCGGGGTAGGCCAGGACGTCTCCACCCGCACCGGATCCCGCGCCGGTGGCGTCGGACACGGCGAACCCCGGGAACCGAGGGTGGTGCATGACCACGTACGAGAACACCGTCCCGGCGCCGCTCGCCTCCACCGTGTCCCACTCGGCCGCCCCGCATCCGTTGCACCCCGGCAGCCAGGGGAAGCGCAGCTCACCGCACTCGGTGCAGCGCTGGATCAGCAGCTTGTGCGCCGCGACTCCGTCCCAGAACCCGGCGTTGTCCCGGTTGACGACCGGTCTCGGCCGCCGCCCCCTGGGTTCGCGACGCGCCGGGGCGTACTTGAGGATCCGGAAGCGGTGCGTGCCCGCGAGCTCGCCGTTCGCCCGCACGTCCATCCGCGTGGTGATGAAGTGGCCCGTCCCCAGCTTGGTGGTCTTCCGCTCCGAGACCGTCTCGATCACCGCGTCATAGGTGATCCGGTCGCCCGGGCGCAGCTCCCGTACGTACTCCTGCTCGCAGTCGGTCGCGACCACCGAGGTGAAACCGGCGCCGTCGAGCAGCGCGAACAGTTCGTCGTGGGCTCCCGAGCGGTCCGTGTGCCCCGAGAGGCCGCCCATCGTCCAGGCCTGGAGCATGGCCGGCGGCGCGATCGCGTCCGGCCCCCGGTAGGCCGGGTTGGTGTCGCCCATCGCCTCGCACCAGTGCCTGATCATCGGCTCGTTGACCAGGTCCTTGCCGACGCCCTCGCTCGCCGCCGACTTCCCCTCGTACGCCTTCAGACGCCAGTACAGCCCGCCCGGGTCCGTGCGCGCGGACGGCCCCTCCCCGCGCATGTTCCCCTCCTCCGGACCTGTAGGTCGCCTCTCTGAGCTCTCTGCGCTCGCAGACCGCCCCTCCGGGCGCGCGGACATGTTCTCGCTCACCTGCCTCCGCCCCCTCTTCATCCCGAGCCGCATCGTGGCGACGATCTCCCGCTGCACCTCGCTCACCCCGCCCCCGAACGTGTTGATCTGTGCCGCCCTGTTCATCCGCTCCAGCTCCCCGTCCCCCACGGCGCCCGGCGAACCTCGCCGCACCAGCGCCGCTTCCCCCGTGATCTCCTGGCACATTCGATACGTCTCGACGGCCGATTCGGTTCCCATGAACTTCACGCCGCTCGCGTCGCCGGGGGCCAGCGAACCCGCCCCCACATCCCCCACCAAACGCCAGTTGAGCAGTCGATTCGCCGCCAGCCGGGCATGCGTTTCGGCGATCCTGGATCGCACCCACGGCTCGTCAACCCTGCGCCGCCCGCTCACCGGATCGGGGGTACGGGCGCGGGCGAGCGCCGCCTCGTAGAAATCCTCGGCCTGCATGCCGATCGCGGCGAGCGCGACCCGCTCGTGGTTGAGCTGGTTGGTGATCAGCCCCCATCCGCCGTTCTCCTCGCCGACCAGGTTCCCGGCCGGAACGCGGATCCCGTCGTAGTACGTGGCCGTCGTGGTCAGGCCGCCCACGGTGCGGATCGGCGTCCACGAGAAGCCCGGCGCGTCGGTCGGGACCAGGATGATCGATATGCCCCGGTGCTTGGGCGCCGAGGGGTCCGTGCGGCAGGCGAGCCAGATCCAGTCGGCGTTCTGGGCGTTGGAGGTGAAGGTCTTCTGGCCTTCGACCAGCCAGTCCTCGCCGTCCCGTACGGCCCGGGTCCGCAGCGAGGCGAGGTCGGTCCCGGCTTCCGGCTCGCTGTAGCCGATGGCGAAGACGAGGTCGCCGGCGAGGATCCGGGGCAGGAAGTACCTCTTCTGCTCCTCGGTCCCGTACCGCATCAGGGTCGGCCCGACCGTGTTCAGCGTGACCATCGAGACGGGGGCGCCCGCGCGGTACGCCTCGTCGAAGAAGACGAACTGCTCGTCGGGGCCGCGCCCCTGGCCGCCGTACTCGACGGGCCAGCCGAGCCCCAGCATCCCGTCGGCGCCGATGCGCCGGAGCAGGGCGCGCCGCGCCGCCGGATCACCGTCCGCCGGATCGTCACCGTGCGCGGCGCCCGCGCCGTCCGGCATCAAGGCGCCAAAGTACGAGCGGAGTTCGGCGCGCAGACGCTGCTGGCGTTCGGTCGGGGCGAGGTGCACGGCGGCGGCCTCCGGAGTCCGGACGTACGCTTACGGGTCGGGGTTTCTGACTGTCCGTCAGATGCGGCTCTCCTGTCAATGCTCATGCCGGCGCCTGCGCCAGTGCCGGTGCCGCTGCCACCACCTCTGCCTGCACCTGCGTCCGCGCCCGTACCCCTGCCGCCCGGCGCCATCCGGACACACGACTGCCCGGGTGGCCGCGCCGCAGCGCCGCCACCCGGGCAGTCGTTCACCCCATTGACCCTGACCCCGACCCCGAGGGGCCCCGGCTCACCAGAGGTTGGTGAAGTTGACCGACACGTTGTCCTGACGGATCGCCGTGAAGGCGGAGCCGTTCACCTGGGCGGTATTGCTCTGGTTCGAGGCGCCCGACCCCACCGCCTGCTGCTGCGTGGTGGACGAGTTCCCCCTGTTGTCGTGCCCGACGCCGCTCCCGCTGACGGTCGCCACTGCCGCGTTCGATCCGTGGCCCGCGAAGGAGCCGTTGTCCGCGGCGGCCACCCCCGTGAGGAGCCCCACCGCGAGAGGCAGGGCGGCGACGGCGGCGATGACGCGGGCGGTACGGATGCTTGCCATGTCTATTCCTCCAGGAACCAGAAGTACGGCTTGCTCCAGGGAAGTTGGCCGACCGCCCCGGACGCTGCTGCGACGTCGCGACATCAGAGTTGCCCACCGAATCCCCATCGAACCAGCCCAGTCGGCACGTTTCGCTCGCAAGCGTGAGGACATGTCGATAAACCATCAATGCGCCTCCAAAACCCCAGAGCCCTCCTGCCGCCCCAGGCGCACCGCGCCACACACCGGCCCTCAGGGGAGAAGAAGCGTTTCAGCGCACTTTCGGCCAATCTTCCGCGCCGCTCTGCTGTCACCGGGGTGACGGGCAGCCGTACCTCGCCCGCCACACACCCGTCTCCCGTCCCGCCCGAGCCCGTATTCGCCCGGCTCGGGCCCCCGGATCGGTTCAGCCCACACCCCGCCTCCGCCCGGTCGCGCCCAACCCGCGGACGCTCCCCGCCCCCTTGGAACCCGAACCGTTTCCCGCTTGGAACCCGAACCGTTTCCCGCTTCCCTTTTTCGAACACTCGTACGAACATGGAGGACATGGCCACCATCGACCGGCATGCCTCCACCCTGGCCCTCGCCCACGCTCTCTCCGTCGCCGAGCGCGGACTCCCCGTCATTCCGCTGTCCCGCTCCAAGCTCCCCGCGCTGCGCTCGCCGCACCACGACGAGCCGCAGCCCGCCCTCTGCCGGGGCGAGTGCGGGCTGCCGGGGCACGGGGTGCACGACGCGACCACGGACCCGGCGGCGGTACGCGCGCTGTTCGCGGCCGCGCCCTGGGCCACCGGGTACGGCATCGCCTGCGGGCGGCCCCCGCACCACCTCATCGGGATCGATCTGGACACGATGAAGCCGGTCCAGGCGGAGCGCGGGGCGGCAGACGTACCGGTGGGAGCGGCGGCGGCCTCGGCTCCGGGGCCGACTCCGGGGTCTGTGGCGGATTCGCCGACGGGGACGGCGACAGGGGCGTCGGTTCCGCCCCAGCGCGAGCCGGGGGCGGTGCGGGCGTCGCCGCCGTCGCCCTTCATGCCGCTCGCCGCCGACCCGCTGCCCGAGTCCGTGGGGGCCCTCCAACACCTGGCGCTGCGGCACCTGTTCACGATCCCGGAGACCGTCGTCGTGATCACGCCGAGCGGCGGGCGGCACATCTGGCTGACCGGTCCGCCCGACCGGGTCGTCCCCAACTCCGCGAGCCGGCTCGCGCCCGGTATCGACGTCCGGGGCGCGGGCGGCTATCTGGTCGGCCCCGGCTCGCTGACCAGCAACGGCGTCTACCGGCTCGCCCCGGGCACGGCCCATCTGGCGCCCGCTCCCTGCCCCGACGCGCTTCTCGATCTGCTCACGCCCCCGGCGCGCGCCCACCACCCCCGGGCATACGGCACGGAACGGGGCCATGGCCTGGTGCAGTTCGTCCTCGCCGCTCACGAGGGCCAGCGCAACACCCGCCTCTTCTGGGCCGCCTGCCGTGCCTACGAGAACGGCATCGGCGACGCCCTGGCCGACCGCCTCACCGCCGCCGCGGTCCACACCGGCCTCACCGAGCGGGAGGCGCGGGCGACGATCGCGTCGGCGGCGCGGCTGACGGCGGCGTACTGAGGAGCAGTCGCGCACGCAGGGGTACGGAACAAAGGCGTACGCAGGAGTGCGGCTGTCGCACAAGTACGTATGCCTGTAGGGGGCGTCGCCCCATAGCCAAAGCCCCTTACACGTCCAGCTGTGGGAGCACGGCATCGGAGCAGGTCAGCGGGCTGATCCCCGGTCACACGCCCGTGACCGGCACATACGCTTCCCGCACAGCCGCTGCATGGATTTTCGTCTGCACGGGATGCACGTGGTCCTCAACAGCTCCATCGGCAAGCTCTCCTCGGAGTTCATCAGCACGCGCTCCGGCTGCACCGTGACCCAGATCGGTCCCGGCGTCTTCGGCCAGGCCTCTAGGTGAAGACCAACGGCCCGGCCGGTCCGAAGGCGAAGCTGCGGGACGCCGACCACAAGGTGCTCGGCACCGCGGACCGCGCCCACCCGCTCGACAGCGGCATGGGTGTCAAGATCGTCGGCGCGAACACCACGACGCCGAAGCTGGGCCAGCGCACCCAGGGCGGCAACACCCCTTACCGGATAGCCGCGTTCCCGACCGTGCCCAAGGGCTGCACGACGGCGACCCGGCCCAAGACGACCACCACGCCCGCCCCGGCCCCGTCCGCCCACACGGCGGACAGCCAGACCGTCCCCAGGGGCGGCGTCGCCGCCGGTGCCGGGCTCAAGGAGCAGGGCAGCGACAAGACCGCGCTGTACGCGGGCGGCACGGGCGCCGCGGCCCTCGGCGCCGCCGGCTTCACCCTGCTGCGCCGCCGCCGCGCCGCCGGCCGCGTCTGATCCCGTACGGGCCGGGCGCCTCGACGTGGGGACTCGACGTAGAGAGGCGCTCCGGATAAAAACCCCGGATCAAAAAAGCGGTGCCCCGGATTTCCGGGGCACCGCTTTTTTCACAGGCCGTACGGCCCATACACGCGGTGGGTGTGGGATTTGAACCCACGGTGACTCGCGCCACGACGGTTTTCAAGACCGTTCCCTTAGGCCGCTCGGGCAACCCACCCTTGCCCCGGGCCGACCTGCGGCGGGGCGGCTACAGCCTAGCGGAGGGGCCATCGTGGTGCGGAGGCCCGGCCGGGGGACGGCCGGGCTCCCGTGGCAGTTGCCGGGGTGGCTCGGGCAGTTGCCGTGTCGGCGGTGGTCAGCTGTCGCCCATGCGCTCGCCCAGGGTGACCGTGACCGTCGCCTCCTTGCCGTCGCGCTTGTACGTCAGCTGGACCTGGTCGCCCGGCTTGTGCGTCCAGATCTCGCTGATCAGGGTCGGGCCGCTGTCGATCACCGTGTCGCCGAACTTGGTGATGACGTCGCCGGGCTTGAGGCCCGCCTTGTCCGCCGGGCCGCCGGACACCACGGCCGCGGCGCCGCCGGACGCCTGCGGGGAGATCTTGGCGCCCTGGCCCTTCTCGTCCATGGCGACGGTCGCGCCGATCACCGGGTAGACCGGCTTGCCGGTCTTGATGAGCTGCTCCGCCACGTTCTTCGCCTGGTTGACCGGGATCGCGAAGCCCAGGCCGATCGAGCCCGCCTGCGACTGGCCGAAGCCGCCGCTGCCGGCCGACTGGATGGCCGAGTTGATGCCGATGACCGCGCCGCGCGAATCGAGCAGCGGGCCGCCCGAGTTGCCCGGGTTGATGGAGGCGTCGGTCTGGAGGGCGCTCATGTACGACGCCTTGGAGTTGGCTCCGTCGCTGGACGACACCGGGCGGTTCTTGGCGCTGATGATGCCCGTGGTGACCGTGTTCGAGAGGCCGAAGGGCGCGCCGATCGCGATGGTCGAGTCACCGACGGCCACCTGGTCCGAGTTCCCGAGGGCGAGCGGGATCAGGTTGGACGGGGCGTTCTTGAGCTTGATGACGGCCACGTCGTAGCCCTGTGCCCGGCCGACCACCTCGGCGTCGTACTTCTTGCCGTTGGAGAACGTCGCCGTCAGCTTGCCGTTGTTGGCGGCGGAGGCCACCACGTGGTTGTTGGTGACGATGTGGCCCTCCCGGTCGTAGACGAAGCCGGTACCGGTGCCGCCCTCGCCGTCGCCGCCCTGCGCCTCGATCGTCACGACGCTCGGCAGCGCCTTCGCGGCGACCGCCGCGACCGTGCCCGGGTCGCGCTTGAAGTCCTTCGGGGTGTTGGACGCCGAGACCGTGGTCGAGCCGCCGGAGCCGTCCTCGCGGTCCGCCGCCCAGTAGCCGATGGCACCGCCGACGCCGCCCGCGACCAGCGCGGCCACCAGGACGGCCGCGACCAGGCCGCCGCGGCGGCGGCGCGGTCCCTGCGGCTCGGGCACGGGCGCGCCCCAGACGGGGCCGCCGCCTCCGCCGCCGTACGCGGGCAGCGCGGGCGGGGGCGTCGGCCAGCCGCCGCCCGGCGCCTGCGGGGCGGGCCCCTGCGCGTGCGTGGCGGGCGCCCCGCCGTACGGCTCGGCCGGCACCGGGCCGGGCAACTGCGCGGTGACCGGCTCGTGCGCGGACTCCTGCGCGGAGACCGGCTCCTGTACGTGGGTCGCTTCCTGTACGGAGGTCGCTTCCTGCCCGCTCGCCGCCTCCGGCGCGTCCGTCGGCCCGGGCGTCGCGCGCGTGGCCGCGGGCTCGGCGTACGTAGCGGCGGACTCCGGCGTCGCGCGCGTGGCCGCGGGCCCGGCCGCCGAGGACGGCGCCACCGGCCCGGCCTGCGGGGCGGCGTGCTCAGCCGCAGGGGACGGCGCCGCGGCCTCCTCGGACGTCACGGGAGGGGCGGGAGGCGCGGGCGGTGCTGACGACGGGGCAGGCGGGACGGCCGGGGCCGCGGTGCCCTCGTTCTCGGTGCTCACAGCTCTCTCTCCTCGGTTCCACTCAGTCTCGGGGTCGGTATGTTTCGACTTGGGGACGCGACACCGACCATGGTGCGCCAGGGGTCCGACAATCGCGTATCGCACGGTGCGGACGTGTGCACATGTCAGCGCTCAGCTTTTCCCACAAGCTGTCGGGCCACTGTAAGCAGGAGCTGTGTATTCGTGCTCCCGTCCACAGGACGGCGCCCACAGGGCGCCGGCTACGGGGACCGACGCCGGCCACCGGACAGCGCACCCGGCCCCGAGGCGCCCGCCCGCAAGCCGCCCCTCACCCCCGTCGCAGTGGCACGATGACGCGGTGACCCAAGCACGGCAGCACGACAGTCATACGCCCTACCGGGCCTCCATCCAGGTGGTCGCCCACCGCGGTGCCTCCGAGGACGCGCCCGAGCACACCCTCGCCGCGTACGTGAAGGCCATCGAGGACGGTGCGGACGCCCTTGAGTGCGACGTCCGGCTCACCGCCGACGGCCATCTCGTCTGCGTCCACGACCGCCGCGTCAACCGGACCTCCAACGGCCGCGGCGCCGTCTCCACCCTGGAGCTCTCCGAGCTCTCGGCGCTCGACTTCGGCTCCTGGAAGGACAGCGAGGAGAGCCCGGACTGGGGCGACCCGTCCTTCACCTCCGTCCTCACCCTCGAACGGCTCCTGGAACTCGTCGCCGACTCGGGCCGCCGCATCGAGCTGGCCATCGAGACCAAGCACCCCACCCGCTGGGCCGGGCAGGTCGAGGACCGGCTGCTGCACCTGCTCAAGCGCTTCGGAATGGCCGGACCGCCGCCGGCCGGCGAGACCTCGCCCGTACGCATCATGAGCTTCTCCGCGCGCTCCCTGCACCGCGTCGCGGCGGCCGCGCCGGACATCCCGACCGTCTACCTGATGCAGTTCCTGTCGCCCCGGCTGCGCGACGGGCGGCTGCCCGCGGGGGCGCGGATCGCGGGTCCCGGCATGCGGATCGTCCGCAATCACCCCGGCTACATCGACCGGTTGCACGCGGCGGGCCACCAGGTCCACGTCTGGACGGTGAACGAGCCGGAGGACGTCGAACTGTGCGTACGCCTCGGGGTCGAGGCCATCATCACCAACCGTCCGAAACAGGTCCTCCACCAGCTGGGCCGCCTCTGAGGCAGTTGCGCGGGGCATCCTCGGGGCCTCTCGGAGCGCCGTACCAGGGCCGCAGGAGCGCCGCTTCCTTTGTCGCCCTCCCCACTCCCTGTCCCCAGTAATACTGGTGACAGGGAGTGCACCGGCGCGTTCGGTCCGTATTCGATCGTTACGAGTGCGTCACCGGACGCCGGTTGGCCGGTTTCCGGTCCAGTCCATTGGGGCATCCACACCGTGGCGTGGGGTGAAGGAGGTCTCGGGGGTGGCGTTGGTGGTGGCACAGGAGGTGCCCACGTCGTCGAGCATGGCCGTGCCCCACGGCCCTGCGGGCGTGGGCAAGGCAAGACACCGGATGCGCGAGCAACTGCTCGGCAGCGGGGTGTCGGAGCCGGTCGTGGACGATGCCGTACTGGTCCTTTCCGAACTGCTCAGCAATGCCTGCCGGCACGGCAGGCCGCTGGGGCGCGCGGACGTGGGTGACGGAGACGTCCGGGCCGCCTGGCGTGTCGACAAGGCGGGCCGGCTGACGGTCGAAGTGACCGACGGCGGCGGCCCGACCAGGCCGATTCCGGCCACACCCTCGGTCACCGCGCGCGGGGGCCGAGGTCTGAACATCATCAGCGCGCTCGCCCAGGACTGGGGCGTACGGGACAGCGCGTCCGGTGAGGTGACCGTCTGGGTGATCATCACCGCCGGATACGACCGCGCACCGGGGCGCGAGAACGGCCGCGGGCCCGCCCCGGACGGCTTCGTCGCGCGCGTGGCGATGCCGGGACTGGATTTCGCGGAAGCCTTCGACGACCTGAACTGAGCTCCCGGGCGCCGTCGGGGCATGGACCGAGCCGCAGGGCGGCGCGTCGACGGCCTGGACTGCGCCCCACCGCCGGACGGGACCGCCGGACCGCCCGCGCCGCGAGCCCAGCCGCACGGCCCACCCCCGCACGCGAACCGCGCCGTACGACTTGCACCGAGGCGTACGTCGTGTGCCGACCGGTACGACTAGGCTCGCGCCCGACACAGCGACACCGCACCACCGCAGCCGGGAGAGAGCCACACCATGGCCAAGAAGCGCCCCCAGACGAAGGCCGCCGCGCCGCAGCTCAAGGACGGGGAGGTTCCGGTCGTCGGGGCCCGCGAGCCCTGCCCGTGCGGCTCCGGCCGCCGCTACAAGGCCTGTCACGGCCGGGCCGCCTCGCACGCCGTGACCGAGCTGGTCCAGCGCCCGTTCGAGGGCCTGACGGGCGAGTGCGACTGGGTCGCGCTGCGCGAGCTGGTCCCCGCCGCGACCGTCGAACTCACCCTCAAGGACGGGCTGCCCGAGGGCGTGCCGTCCGTGACGCTCGCGACCGTCCTGCCGATGGCGTGGCCCGCGCTGCGCCGCGACGACGGCTCGGTGCTGCTCGGCCTGCAGAACGACACGCCGTCCGGCGACATCAGCCGCGACCTGGCGGACACGCTCACGCGCGCGTTGACGACGGAGCCGGGTACGCCGGTCGCCGCCCAGCGCGTCGACCCGCAGGGCCCCCGGCTCCAGGACCTGCTGGACCCGGCCGCGGCGTTCGAGCCCGCCGTGCACAGCGGGTTCGAGTTCTGGGTGCCGGACGCGGAGAACGCCACCCCGGAGGTGTCCGCCTCCCTGGAGCGCGCCAACGCTGCCGCGATCCCGACCGTACGGCTCAAGTCGGTCGACTCCTCCTACTGGTGCGAGACGCCCGAGAAGAACCACCTCCGGTGGGTCATGCCGCACGCTGAGGAGCGCCTTCTGGACGCGCTCGCCCGGCTGCACGCGGCCGGCACCTCCTCGCTCGGCGAGGGCACCCGGCTCGTCGGCTCGTTCCGGGCGCACGGTCTGACCGTTCCGGTCTGGGACCTGCCGAGCTCGATGACGGCCGAGGAGTGCGAGAAGCCGGCCGCCGCGTTCGCGGAGCGGCTGACGGCGGCGCTGGCGGACGAGTCGCCGCTCACGCCGGAGGAGCGCAGGTCGCGCGGCGGCCTCACCAACCGCCAGGTGACCTTGAGCTGAGAGTGACCATTCCTGTCACGGGGCAGGTGACCCGCGTCACAACTCCCGGTAGTCGCAGATAAATCGGTGTCCGAATAACCGAGATCGAATTTGCGAATGACAGATCTCTTGTTACCGTTCTAAGAGCCCGGTCGCTGGTGCATCCCCCGTCGCCAGCGATCGGGCCCTTCCATTTCCTCTTCCGGTTCGCCGCACGCGCCCACGTGGCCGCTTCCCGCTCAACGAGCCGCGTCCGCCGCCTAGTTGAGCGCCGCGCCGTCGGCAGTATTGGACCCGGAACGCAGCAGCAGAGGTGCTTCCTCGCCCGTTCCGGCGAACTCCGCGACCGCCGAGTACGCGCCAGGTTTTCCCCTCGAAGGCCCTCTCGGGGTCTCACACACTCCCGGTTGATCTCCCGCACCGACTGCACAGTTCGTCTGTACGGTGTGGCCGGCCGGCCCCATCAGGGTGAGTACCGAGCGCAACCGTCCGCCCGTGGCATTGCGGTAGTAGGTGCGCGCCCAGGCATCGCGGCCCTCGGTCAGCACACAGGTCTGCGCCTCGACGCCGTCGGGCGAGACCAGTTCGGGCCCGCAGTGGGCAGCCGGCTCGGCGGGCGCACCGCCCACGCGCGCGTGAGGAGCCTGCTTCGGGTCGTCCGGTACGGAGCCGGAGCCACCGGACCGAGCGGAATCGCGCCCACCGGAAGCGGACCCACCGGATTCGGCCCCTACGGAATCGGTCCCTACGGAATCGGACCCCATGGAGTCGGCCGACCCGGAGCCCGCCGCCTCCGCAGGGGTGGGGTCGGCCCGGGCGGGATCGCCGCCCGATGACTCGGCCCCCGTCGGATCCGGCTCTTCGGCCGGTCCGGCCGAAGCCGCCAGCGGCAGCAGCGCCGCGAACACCACCACGGCCCCGATACCGATCATGCGGAGGTTCACGGCGGCCCACCCATCCCATGGAATTCCTGCGGTGGGCCGAAGATAGCGACGGAAACCGGGCGCCCGGTGATCCGCGCGCCCGTTTCCCGTACAAGTGGGGCGCTCTCACACCCGAACGAGTGACACCACGCTCCGGCGGGAACTCGGCGCGCGTCCCGTTCGCTGACCCGGTACGCAGACTGGGTCGGCCGGGTCGCCGGCTCAGTACGCGAGCCGGGACCCGCCGTCCGGTGCGCTGGTCGACGCCGCGACCAGCGCGTCCACCACCGCCTCCACGTCCGGCAGCCAGGGCTTGGCCGACCCCGGCAGCGGGGCCCGCTCCCAGCGCACCTGCCCCTTGCCCGTCTCGGACGGGGGCAGCACCAGATATCCGCCCTCTCCGTGGAAACGGAGCGAACTCGGCACCCAGTCCTTGGAGTAGAGGAGGTCACCCAGACGTTCCAACGAGTACGGAGCGACCAGCAGCGACCACCGGGTGGGCGTCGCCACCACCGGGCCGAGCCGGACGCCCATCTCGTCGAGCACCGTGAGCGCCCGCGCCCCGGCAACCGCCGGGAGGCTCACCGCGCACGGCGCCCTGTCACCCGTCGCGAGGAGCACGGGCGCTGCCGGGCGGTTGGTCCACCACCAGCGCACCAGGCGTTCGTCGGTCGAGGCCGCGAGCAGCCCCGGGTCGAAGGGGTGCGCCCCCGGGACGGCGCAATCGGGGTCGGGACAGGCACAGCCGCGGCCCCGGCCACCGCGGCCGCCGGCCGCCTTGAGTCCCACACCTGGGAGTACGGGCCATTTCCACTCGGTCGCGCAGGTCAGCGCGGCGCCAAGCTGAGCAGCCCTTTCACTGCGCCGGAACCGGAGCCTGCGTCGCCTTCCGAGGATCTCGCGCATGAGCGCTCGTTCCTTTCCGTTGAACGCCGAGGTCCACATCACACCATGTGTGCATCACTTCACTGCGCGTATATGCTCTGTGAGCTCTGCGAGCCTGCGGTACGGGTAACCCGTCAGGACCGAACGTGGGCTGTGACCATTAAAAGCATGGCGAGGGGTGGCGCGCGCCTGGCGCTTGCCGTCCCTTGTGCAAAAACCCCGCCACTCGGGGATGGGGCGCGGCCGTCGGCTCCTAAGACGCCGTGGCCCGCCGCCGGGTTCCGGGACATCGTCAACTGCCCCTGGCCATCACCGAGTACGTACCCAACCCGCTCGATATGACGCGCTCTTGAACGCCCTCAGTCGACCCCAGAGGTGGGCCATAGGGGGCAATTTTCCGCCAAGTTGAACACCCTCTGGACACCAACAATCCCGCTATGACAATGCTGGACATCCCCTTACTTGTGCGTGTACATCTGGATGCATTGATGGCGGCGCAGATTGACATGGGGGTTTGCGATGCTATTGAGCGGAATCGACCGGCCGGAAAGCCGACTGCCATGAGCGCCCCACACTTCCCGAAAGTGGCTGGAATCGATCCAGCCGTCCCGCCCCCCGCGCACACTTCTGCGCCTCTGCCCACATCCACCCCCGGCTCCCCCGCAGGCCCCTGCGCGGTGATCCAGGACCGGCTGGCCAGCTGGGTCTCCGACCTCACCACGCTGCACGAACTCACCGAGCGCCTCTCCCGCACCTGTGTGCTCGACGACGCCCTCAACGAGCTGCTGCGGGCCGGTGCCGCGCTGGTCGGCGCCCGGCGCGGGCTGGTCGTCCTGGAGCCCGCCGACGGTCTGGGCCCCGCCGTCACCACCGGCCTCGGCCTCGCCCACGCCGACCTCGGCCACATCGAGACGGTCCCGCGCAGCGCCACCCCGTACGGCAGGATCCTCGACGGCCTCCCCGACGCCGACGGCGGATCGGACCTGGTCGGCGCGGTGGGCAGCGGCCCCGGCCCCGACCCGCGCCACCGCGAGGTGGCCGCCCGGCTCGGCTACGCCGCCAGCTACGCGCTGCCCCTCACCACCGACACGGGGGGCCGCCTGGGCGCGGTGGTCTGGTTCTACGACGAGCCCGCCGAGCCGCCCGAGCGCCGCCGCCACCTCGTCGGGCTCTATCTGCGGCAGGCCGCCGAGCATGTGGCCCGGCTTGTCGAGCTGGACCGCGCGCGGACGCGGCTCGCCACCGTCACCGAGGAACTGCTGCCCAGCAGACTGCCCCGGGTGGCGCGGGTGCAGCTCGCCGCCCGCCACCGCACCGGGCCGCGCGGCGGCGGCGACTGGTACGACGCGCTGCCGCTGCCCGAGGGCGCACTCGGCCTCGCGGTCGGGTCCGTCACCGGGTCCGGGCCGAGCGCCGTCGCCGCGATGGGCCGACTACGGGCCAGCCTTCGGGCGTACGCGGTGATGGAGGGCGAGGACCCGGTCGCCGTCCTCTCCGACCTCGAACTGCTGCTGCGGCTGACCGAGCCGGCCCGCTCGGCGACCGCGCTCTTCGCCTACTGCGAGCCCGCGCGCCGCAAGATCGTCCTGGCCGGCGCCGGGCACACGCCGCCGCTGATCGTCGGCGAGCGCCGCACCGAGTACGTGGAGACCTCGCTCTCCGCGCCGCTGGGAATGCTCACGTGCTGGGAGGCGCCCAGCGTGGAGATCCAGTGCGCGGCAGGAGAAACGGTGCTGCTGTACACCGACGGGCTGCTCCACCGCACCGGCGACCCGATGGACCGGGCCTTCGCCCGCCTCCACGCGGCGGCCGCGAGCGTCCCCAGGGCCGCCCGCGACGACCCGGGCGCGATCGCCGACCACGTCCTGCGGACCGTGCTGCCGGACGGGCTCGACGCATCGGACGGCGGCGAGGACGTGGTGCTGCTCGCGGCCCGCTTCGCGTAGCGGCTCGGGCGGCTCCGCGGGCCGGGGAACGGGCAGCGGCGCAGGCCACGGGCGGCCCGCGGCTCCGGTAGCGGTCGCCTACGGGGTGTAACGGGCCCTACGGCCCCGGACCCTTTTCCACCCGCCCGTACGATGGACGGAGGTCCAATGTCGTACTAAGTGGAGGCAGACCGTGGCCGAGCAGCTCACCCCGGAGACCCCGGACGAGTCGGAAGAGCAGCCGATCAAGCAGCGCAAGAACGGCCTGTACCCGGGCGTGTCCGACGAGCTGGCCGAGAACATGAAGTCCGGCTGGGCCGACACCGAGCTGCACGGCCTTGAGCCGATCGCCCAGGCCGCGCACACCGCCGACCGCCGCGCCGCGCTGTCCAAGCGCTTCCCCGGCGAGCGCCTGGTGATCCCCGCGGGCAACCTGAAGACCCGCTCGAACGACACCGAGTACAGCTTCCGCGCCTCCACCGAGTACGCGTACCTCACCGGCGACCAGACCCAGGACGGCGTGCTCGTCCTGGAGCCCAAGGGTGACGGCCACGAGGCGACGCTCTACCTGCTGCCGCGCTCCGACCGGGAGAACGGCGAGTTCTGGCTGGACGGCCAGGGCGAGCTGTGGGTCGGCCGGCGCCACTCGCTGGGCGAGGCCGAGCAGCTCCTCGGGATCCCGGCCAAGGACGTCCGCGAGCTGGCCGCCGCGCTCAAGGAGGCCACCGGCCCGGTCCGCAACGTGCGCGGCCACGACGCAGGCATCGAGGCGGCGCTCACCGACAAGGTCACCGCCGAGCGCGACGAGGAGCTGCGGGAGTTCCTGTCCGAGGCGCGCCTGGTCAAGGACGCCTTCGAGGTCTCCGAGCTGCGCAAGGCCTGCGACGCCACCGCGCGCGGCTTCGAGGACGTCGTCAAGGTGCTGGACAAGGCCGAGGCGACCAGCGAGCGCTACATCGAAGGAACGTTCTTCCTGCGCGCCCGCGTCGAGGGCAACGACATCGGCTACGGCTCGATCTGCGCGGCCGGCCCGCACGCCACCACCCTGCACTGGGTGCGCAACGACGGCGCCGTGCGCCCCGGCGAGCTGCTCCTGCTCGACGCCGGCGTCGAGACCAACGAGCTGTACACCGCGGACATCACGCGCACGCTGCCGATCAACGGCACGTTCTCGCCGCTCCAGCGGAAGATCTACGACGCGGTGTACGAGGCCCAGGAGGCCGGTATCGCCGCGGTGAAGCCGGGCGCCCCGTACCGCGCCTTCCACGACGCCGCCCAGCGCGTCCTCGCCGAGAAGCTCGTCGAGTGGGGCCTGTTCGGCGACCTGGACGTGGCGAAGGTCCTGGAGCTCGGCCTCCAGCGCCGCTGGACCCTGCACGGCACCGGCCACATGCTCGGCATGGACGTCCACGACTGCGCCGCCGCGCGCACCGAGACGTATGTCGCGGGCGACCTGGAGCCGGGCATGTGCCTGACCGTCGAGCCGGGTCTGTACTTCCAGGCCGACGACCTGACCGTGCCCGAGGAGTACCGGGGCATCGGCATCCGGATCGAGGACGACATCCTGGTGACCGAGGACGGCAACGAGAACCTGTCGGCCTCGCTGCCGCGCCGGGCCGACGAGGTCGAGGCGTGGATGGCGCGGGTCAAGCAGGGCTGACGCCGCCACGAGTGCCGGAGCCCGGTCGCCCCTCGGGGAGGCCGGGCTCTTCTCATGGCGCCGTTCACGCCTCCGTCGTGTCCGCCTCTTCCCCCACGCGCGCGCAGGGGGACGGATGAGTGGCTCTACTCACCGCACGGGACCCTCATGAGACGTTGAGGAGGGCGCCTTCCCGCCATTTCAGGATCTTGTCGAAGCTCACCACGGCGCCTCTGCCCGGCCGGTTGCCGAAGTGGACGTGGTCGGCGAGCTGTTCGATCAGGCAGAGTCCTCTGCCTTGCTCCGCCATCGCGGAGCCCAATGTGCTGTTCATCCGTGCTGCGGTGCGACGGCCTCGTCGTACGGGAAAGCCCGGCCCCGAGTCGGCGACCTCGATACGGCATTTCTCGCCATCCAGATACGCGGTCACCCGGTACGCCGCCGAGGTGCCGGAACCTTCGTCCCCACCGTGCTCGACCGCGTTCGCACACGCTTCACCGAGTGCGACCGACAGGTCGTAGGAGATGTCCGGATCAACGCCCGCGGTCTCCATGGTGCCGAGCAGTAGACGACGTGCGAGCGGAACGCTCGCGGCCTCGCGCCGCAAATGGAGTGACCACCAGATGCTCATGCTCCGGCCTCCTGGCTGCGGCTCGACATACCCCTACGTATTGCCGCAACCCTTGCTTCGTAAGCACGGACTTGACGTGATAGCGCTCATTCGGCGGATGTATGCGCTCCCTGTACCGGTGTATGGACGCGGCGGACGGCCACCCGTCAGGTTCCGGACAGCCGGGGACGGATGTGATCATCACAGGAATACGGCACCTTGTGGACCTGCCGCATGGGACGGCCAAGGCTGGTGCGATGATGGCCCCGCCATGTCTGCCCGACACGCCCGACACACCGACGCAGGCGCCGGTCTCCGGCTGCTGAGGGCCGCGGTCTTCGCCGCGGTCTGCGTCGTGCTGTCCGCGCTCGGACACGTCCTGGCCGCCTGTACGACGGTCCCGTGGTGGACGCTGCTCGCCGGATTCCTCGGGGTGTTCGCGGTCGCCGCGCCGCTCGCCGGACGGGAGCGCGCGCTGCCGTCCATCGCGGGCGCCCTGGCCGCCGGACAGCTCGGGCTGCACGCCCTGTTCGGCATCGGCCAGCACACGGCCGCCGCCTCCGGAAACGGGGCACCCGGCGACACCTCGCTGCTGCGGCTCGCCGCCAAGCTGGTCTGCGGCCCGGCCGCGTCGGCCCAGCTGACGGCCTCGGACGCGCGACGGATCGTCACCGACGCGGGCCTGCGCCCGCCCTCCGGTGCCGCCCCCGCCGCACACGGCTCCATGACGAGCATGACCGGAATGCCCGGGATGACTGATTCCGGCTCGGCGCACAGCGCCTTGGCCGGACTGTTCCCCTCGCTCCCGATGCTCCTCGGCCATCTGCTGGCCGCGTTGCTGACCGGCTGGCTGCTGCGGCGCGGCGAGGCCGCGCTCTTCCGTCTGGTGCGGCTCTCCGCCCAGGCCGCCACCGCTGCCGCCGAAGGGGCGTGCGCACGTTCGCTGCGCGCCGCCCTCGCGCTCGTACGGGCTCTGCGTGCCGGTCTGCCGGGGGCGCCCGGGCACGGCCCGCGCCTTCCGCTCGCCCGGCTCGCCACCCCCCTGCCGCCGGCCGGGGAAGCACTTCAGCACTCGGTGATCAGGCGCGGGCCGCCCGCCGTATACACCCTCGCAGCCTGACGCGGCCCACTCCGTAACGCACCAGACAACACCCGTCCCAGGAGTGGTCCGTGGAGTCCGCGCGCATCTGCGCTGCGGGCCGCCACCACTTACCTTCCTGCTGACTGGAGTGTCTCCGCCATGAACGTTTCCCGTCGTATCGCCATCGCCGGTGCCGTCGCCGCCTCGTCCGTCCTGATGCTGGCCGGCCCGGCCCTCGCGCACGTCAGCGTGCAGCCCGAGGGCGCGGCCGCGAAGGGCGGCTACGCCGTCGTCAACTTCAAGGTGCCCAACGAGCGCGACGACGCCCAGACCGTGAAGCTTGAGGTCAACTTCCCGGCCGACCACCCGCTGGCGTCCGTGCAGCCCCAGGCCCTGCCCGGCTGGACCGTCGAGGTCACCAAGTCGAAGCTCGACAAGCCGCTGACGGTGCACGGCAAGCAGATCAACGAGGCCGTCACCAAGGTGACCTGGAGCGGCGGCAAGATCGAGTCCGGCTACTTCCAGAAGTTCCCGCTCTCCATCGGCGCGCTGCCCACCGACACCGACAAGCTGGTCTTCAAGGCCGTCCAGACGTACAGCAACGGCGAGACCGTCCGCTGGATCGAGGAGCAGAAGCAGGGCGCCGAGGAGCCGGCGAACCCGGCGCCGGTGCTCACGCTGTCCGCCGCCGCCGCTGACCACCACGGCGGAGCCGCGCCCGCGTCCGACGAGAAGAAGGACGACATGGCCGGGCACGACGACAAGAAGACCGAGGCCGCCTCGGACTCCAAGGACACCGACAACACCGCGCGCGTCCTGGGCGTCGTGGGCATCGTCGTCGGCGTCGCCGGTGTGGCCTTCGGCGTGCTCGCCGGGCGCCGCCGGGCCGCTTGATCCCGCCAGGCCCCTCCCCAGACCGGAAACTTTCCCCATGCGCACCAAGTACGTGCCGGCTGCCATCGCATTCGCGGTGGCGGCGGCGCTCACCCTGACCGCGTGCGGTGGCAGCGACGACAAGGCCAAGAGCCCCGTCACCGATGTCTCCGCCGACACCAGCAACAAGGCCGGCACCGTGCTCGACCGGCCGTTCACCAAGCCGGACTTCGTCCTGACCGACACCCAGGGCAAGAAGTTCGACTTCCGTGAGCGGACCAAGGGCAAGCCGACCCTCATCTACTTCGGCTACACCAAGTGCCCCGACGTGTGCCCCCTGACGATGAGCAACATCGCCATCGCCAGGAAGCGCCTGCCCAAGGCCGACCAGGACAAGCTCCAGGTCGTCTTCGTGACCACCGACCCCGACCGGGACACCCCCGAGTCGCTCGGCAAGTGGCTCAAGGGGCTGGACCCGTCGTTCATCGGTCTGACCGGTGACTTCCCGACCATCCAGGCCGGGGCCCGCTCGATCGGCATCGGTATCGACCCGGCGACGAAGGACAAGGACGGGAACGTCGTGTCCATGCACGGCGCCCAGGTCATCGCCTTCTCGCCGAAGACCGACCAGGGGTACGTCCTGTACGGCGACACCGCCACCCCAGAGGACTACACGAAGGACCTGCCGAAGATCGTTCTTGGAGAAAACCCGTGAACCGCCGCACCACTCTCGTCTCCGCCATAGCCCTGACCGCCGGGCTGGCGCTGGCGGGCTGCTCGTCCGACAGCTCCGACGGCAAGCCCGACCTGAAGATCGGCCAGGCGTTCATGCCGGAGCCGGTGAGCGCGGACATGGCCGGCGGCTTCCTGGTCGTGAAGAACGACGGCAAGACCGCGGACAAGCTGACCAAGGTCACCAGTGACGTCTCGGACGACGTCACGATGCACGCGACCAAGGACCAGAAGATGCGGGAGGTGAAGACCTTCGACATCCCGGCGGGCGGCGAGCTCGACCTCGAACGCGGTGGCAGCCACATCATGTTCATGGGCCTGAAGAAGAAGCCGAAGCCTGGCGACAAGGTCGCCGTCGACCTGCACTTCGAGAAGGTCGGCACGGTCCGGGTCGAACTGCCGGTCAAGGAATCCACCTACAACCCGAAGCACCACTGAGGGATGAGGGACTGAACAGACGATGACGGCCACCGCCCCACGCTTCGGAACCGCCCTGGCCCGGCTGCTGCTCGTCGCGGCCGCCCTGCTCGGCGCGGTGTTCGCGACCGCCTCGCCCGCCTCGGCGCACGCCGCGGTCACCGCGACCAACCCGAAGGACGGGGCGGTGGTCGCCTCCGCCCCCAAGGACGTCGACCTCACCTTCTCCGAGCAGGTCGCCATGGACGACAAGTCCATCCGGGTCCTCGACCCGAACGGCAAGCGCGCCGACACCGGCGAACTGCTCAACCTGTGCAGCGGCTCCATCGTGAAGTACGGGGTGAGCCTGCGCGACGGGCTGCCCAAGGGCACCTACACCGTGGCCTGGCAGGCTGTCTCGGCCGACAGCCACCCGGTCGCGGGCGCCTTCACGTTCTCCATCGGCGCCCCCTCCAAGACCACCGTCTCGCTGTCCGCCCCGGACGTCGGCGGCGGTCTGGTCGGCGCGCTCTACGACACCATGCGCTACGCCGCGTACGCCGGCTTCATCCTCTTCGCCGGCGGCGGCGCCTTCATCCTGGCGTGCTGGCAGCGGGGCACCTCGGTGCGCCCGGTGCAGCGGCTCGTTGTCGGCGGCTGGCTGACGATGACCGCGGCCACCATCGCGCTGCTGCTCCTGCGGACCCCCTACACCGGCTCCGGGCAGCTCTCGGACGCCTTCGACCTCGACGGGCTCAAGGCGGTCCTGCAGACCAAGTCGGGTGCCGCGCTCAGCTCCCGGCTGCTGCTGCTCAGCGCCGCCGCGCTGTTCATCTCCGTACTGTTCGGCGCGTACGCCAAGCGCGAGGACGAGGAGAAGAAGGACCTCACCTACGGGCTCGCCGTCGGCGGCTTCGTGGTGGCCGCCGGCATCGCCGCCACCTGGGCGCTCGCCGAGCACGCCTCGACCGGCATCCAGACGGCGCTCGCGATGCCAGTCGCGGTGGTGCACCTGCTGGCCGTGGCGACCTGGCTGGGCGGGCTCGCGACCTTGCTGGTGGCGCTGCACCTGACGCCCGCGGTGGAGCGGGCGGCGGTGCGGCGGTTCTCCCGGATCGCCTTCTGGAGCGTGACCGTCCTGGTGTCGACCGGCGTCTACCAGGCCTGGCGGCAGGTCGGCTCCTGGTCCGCGCTCACCGGGACCGGCTACGGGCAGCTGCTGCTCGTCAAGGCCGGACTGGTCGCGGTGCTGCTCTGCGCCGCGTACATCTCGCGCCGCTGGACCGGGCAGCTATCCGAGCACGCGGCCCCCGAGGCCGAGGCGGCGTCCATCGTCGAGCAGCGCGCGGCCGAGCCGGAGCTCTCCGAGGAGCCGGAGCCGGTGACCGTTCCCGACGACGCCAAGAACCCGGCCGACCGCAAGCGCGCCCAGCAGCTGGCCCGCCAGCAGGCCGCAGTGACGGTCGCGCGCGAGAGGCGCATCCGCGACGCCGACCCGCAGCGGTCGGGGCTGCGGCGCTCGGTGCTCACCGAGGCCGGGGTCGCGGTGGCGGTGCTCGCCGTGGCGACGATCCTGTCGTCGACCGAGCCGGGGCGTACGCAGGAGGCCGCGGCCACCGCCCAGTCGACGACCCAGGTGGCCGTGCCGGACCGGCCGATCAGCATCCGCATCCCCTTCGACACCGGCGGCAAGAACGGCAAGGGCACGGTCCGCCTCACCCTTGACCCGGGCCGCACCGGCGCCAACGAGATGCACGTGTGGACGGACGACGCCGCGGCCAAGCCGCTGGACGCGGCCGAGGTGAAGGTCGCGTTCACGCTGACCGCCAAGGCGGTCGGCCCGCTGCCCGTAGAGACCGAGCGCATCACCCGGGGACACTGGAGCGCGAGCGGCGTCCAGCTTCCGATGCCGGGCGAGTGGCAGGTGTCGGTGACCGTGCGGACCTCCGACATCGACCAGGTCACCGTGGACAAGAACATCAAGATCGGCTGAGTACGGACCACATGACGGACCAGATCAACAAGAGCGCCGACGACACCGGCGAGTCCCTCGACATGACCCGTCGGCGCCTGCTCGGCACGGTGGGAGCGGCGGGCGCGGCCGGTGTCGCACTGGGCGCGACGGGCGGCGCGCTCGTCCACGCCGCCGTCGAATCGGACGGGTCGGGGGCCACCGAGCTGTCCTCGGTCGGCTCCACCGAGGTCCCGTTTCACGTGAAACATCAAGCGGGGATCTCCACTCCGGTTCAGGCCTGCGGCCATCTGGTCGCCTTCGACCTCGCACCCGGCGCCGGGCGCAAGGAGGCGGCGGCGCTGCTGCGGCGCTGGTCGGCGACGGCGAAGGCGCTGATGGCGGGCGAGCCGACGGGCGCGGACACCGGGGTCGCGCTGGACGCGGGCCCGTCCTCGCTCACCGTCACCTTCGGCTTCGGCCGCACCTTCTTCGACCGTACGGGCCTGGTGGCGCAGCGCCCGGTCGAGCTGGACCCGCTGCCGGACTTCTCCTCGGACCGGCTGGACGCCAAGCGCTCCAACGGCGACCTGTGGGTGCAGATCGGCGCGGACGACGCCCTGGTGGCCTTCCACGCGCTGCGCGCGCTCCAGAAGGACGCGGGCGCGGCGGCCCGGGTGCGCTGGCAGATGAACGGCTTCAACCGGACGCCCGGCGCCACCAAGAAGCCGATGACGGCCCGCAATCTGATGGGCCAGATCGACGGCACCGGTAACCCCAAGCCCTCCGACCCCGACTTCGAGAAGCGGATCTTCGTCCCGGACAGCGGGAAGCCGGCGTGGATGGCCAACGGCTCGTACGCGGTGGTGCGCCGGATCAGGATGCTGCTGGACGACTGGGAGAAGGTGCCGCTCGCCCAGCAGGAGCAGGTGATCGGCCGCAAGAAGGCGAACGGCGCCCCTCTTTCGGGGGGTACCGAGACCACCGCCATGCAGCTCGACAAGTTCGGCCCGGACGGCAAGCTGGTCATCCCCGACAACGCGCACGCCCGGATCTCCGCGCCCGAGCAGAACAGCGGCGCGGCGATGCTGCGGCGCGCCTTCTCGTACCACGACGGCTTCTCGGCGGACGGGGTGCCGGACGCGGGCCTGCTGTTCGTCGCCTGGCAGGCCGACCCGCTGCGGGGCTTCGTGCCCGTGCAGCGCAAGCTCGACCGGGGCGACGCGCTGTCGGCGTTCATCCGGCACGAGTCGAGCGGCCTGTTCGCGGTGCCCGGCGGCCCGCGCGCGGGCGAGTACGTGGGCCAGCTGCTGCTGGAGTCCTGACCGGTCGAGACGGCCCTCGCCCGTGACGGCAGGCCATTAGGGTGACGAGTATGTCCGCCACGCGATACACCTATCTGGGTCCCGAAGGCACCTTCACCGAGGCCGCCCTGCGCACGCTGCCGGAGGCGGCGACCCGTGAGCTGGTGCCGATGGTGTCCGTGCCCGCCGCGCTCGACGCGGTACGCAACGGGGAGGCCGCCGCCGCACTCGTGCCGATCGAGAACTCGGTGGAGGGCGGGGTCACCGCGACCCTGGACGAGCTGGCCTCCGGTGAGCCGCTGATGATCTACCGCGAGGTGCTGCTGCCGATCGCCTTCGCGTTGCTGGTGCGGCCGGGGACGAAGCTGTCGGACGTCAAGACGGTGACCGGGCACCCGGTGGCCCAGCCGCAGGTGCGCAACTGGCTGCGTACGCATCTGCCCGAGGCGCTGTGGGAGTCGGCCGCGTCCAACGCGGACGGCGCCCGCCTCGTCCAGGAGGGCCGGTTCGACGCGGCGTTCGCGGGCGAGTTCGCGGCGGCGACATACGGCCTGGTGCCGCTGGTCACCGAGATCCACGACGCGGAGAACGCGGAGACGCGGTTCGTCCTGGTGGGCCGCCCGGCCCGGCCGGCCGCGCCGACCGGGGCGGACAAGACGTCCGTGGTGATCTGGCTGGGCGACGACCACCCGGGCGCGCTGCTCGAACTGCTCCAGGAGTTCGCCGTACGCGGGGTCAACCTGATGCTCATCCAGTCCCGGCCGACGGGTGCGGGCATCGGCAACTACTGCTTCGCGGTGGACGCCGAGGGCCACATCTCGGACCGGCGCGTCGGCGAGGCGCTGATGGGGCTGAAGCGGATCTGCCCAAAGGTGCGCTTCCTCGGCTCGTACCCGCGTGCGGGCGTGACGGCCGACGAGGTGCGAACGGTACGGCCGGGGACCTCGGACGCCGAGTTCGTGGCGGCGGCGGAGTGGCTGGCTCGCAGCCAGGACGGCCGGGCCTGAGCACGTTTTCCACCGGCCCCGCCCGCGGTCCTACCTGCCGATTTTCACTGTCCACAAAGTTATCCACAGGCTCTCTTCTCGACCTGTGGGTAAGTCGACAACGCAACCAGACAGAGTCGACAAATACCTCTAGTGACGACACACCGTCCACAGAAGATCAGCAGGGACGATGTCACCCCAATTCCCTCGATCAACTCTTTAGAGCGAGCAATTCCCACCCGAATGAGTGTGTGGAAGGGGTGCGAACTGGGAATCCTTGGCCCCGCATCGCGCCATGGAAGGGATCTCCCTGGCGGTCCACAGGAAGTCCCCACACCCTGTGGATAACTTTCCCGACCTGGACACCTCTGTGGACAAGCCCCTTGAGCCGCAAGGGATTCGGGTCAACGAAAGTCCGGAAAGCACCCCTTTTCAGGGAAAAGGCCTGCCTTTATTGACGCCCGTCCCGGAATTCCCCCACCACATTTCCCAATACGGTCAATTCGGGCAAACTGACACGCGGAACGAGCGTGACGGGGATATCCGGTGGGGTGCCAGGGATCCGCACCGGTAGCCTGGAGGGGTGATTGACCTTCGCCTGCTCCGTGAGGACCCCGACCGTGTTCGCGCCTCCCAGCGCGCCCGTGGAGAGGACGTCGCGCTCGTCGACGCCCTGCTCTCAGCCGACGAGCGGCGCAGGTCGTCCGGCGTCCGCTTCGACGAGCTGCGCTCCGAGCAGAAGGCGCTCGGCAAGCTCATCCCCAAGGCCTCGCCCGAGGAGCGCGCCCAGCTCCTGCAGAAGGCCGAGCAGCTCAAGGCCGACGTCAAGAGCGCCGAGGCCGAGCAGAACGAGGCGGACGAGGCGGCCAAGCACCTCCTGCTCCAGCTCGGCAACATCGTCCACGAGGACGTGCCGGTCGGCGGCGAGGAGGACTTCGTCGTCCTGGAGACGCACGGCACCGTCCGCGACTTCGCGGCCGAGGGCTTCGAGCCCAAGGACCACCTGGAGCTCGGCGAGGCGCTGGGCGCCATCGACGTCGAGCGCGGCGCCAAGGTCTCCGGCTCGCGCTTCTACTACCTGACGGGTGTCGGCGCGCTCCTGGAGCTCGCCCTCGTCAACGCGGCGATCGCGCAGGCCACCGAGGCCGGCTTCATCCCGATGCTCACCCCGGCGCTGGTCCGCCCGCGCGCCATGGAGGGCACCGGCTTCCTCGGCCAGGCCGCGGAGAACGTGTACCACCTGGAGAAGGACGACTACTACCTGGTCGGCACCTCCGAGGTCCCGCTCGCCGCGTACCACATGGACGAGATCCTCGACGCGGACAAGCTGCCGCTGCGCTACGCGGGCTTCTCGCCCTGCTTCCGTCGCGAGGCCGGTACGTACGGCAAGGACACCCGGGGCATCTTCCGGGTCCACCAGTTCGACAAGGTCGAGATGTTCTCGTATGTCCACCCGGACGACGCCGAGAACGAGCACAAGCGGCTCCTGGACTGGGAGAAGCAGTGGCTGACCGGCCTCGAACTGCCCTTCCAGGTGATCGACGTGGCCACCGGCGACCTGGGCTCCTCGGCCTCGCGCAAGTACGACTGCGAGGCGTGGATCCCGACGCAGGGCAAGTACCGCGAGCTGACCTCGGCCTCCAACTGCGACAGCTTCCAGGCGCGCCGGCTGTCCGTACGGATGCGCGACAACGCCGACGGCAAGAGCAAGGTCCAGCCGCTGTCGACGCTGAACGGCACGCTCTGCGCGGTGCCGCGCACCATCGTGGCGATCCTGGAGAACCACCAGCAGGCCGACGGCTCCGTGCGGGTCCCGGCCGTGCTCCGCCCGTACCTGGGCGGCCGCGAGGTGCTGGAGCCCATCGCCAAGTGAGCACCGCCCCGGGGAAGCCGTTCCCGTACAAGCTGATCGCGACCGATCTTGACGGGACGCTGCTGCGCTCCGACGAGACGGTCTCGGAGCGCACCCGTGAAGCGCTCGCCGCGGCCACCGCGGCGGGCGCGGCCCACATCGTGGTGACCGGCCGCTCGGTGCCCTGGACCCGGCACGTCCTGGACGACCTGGGGTACCAGGGCCTCGCGGTGTGCGGCCAGGGCGCGCAGGTCTACCACGCGGGCGAGCACCGTCTGCTGACATCGGTGACGCTGGACCGCCAGCTGGCGGGGCTCGCGCTCTCGAAGATCGAAGCCGAGGTCGGCCCGCTGGCGCTGGCCGCGAGCCGGGACGGGCTCGACGGCGAGGTGCTGGTCGGCCCCGGCTACCGGGTCCACGAGGGCTCGCTGCCGGTCGTCGCCTTCGACCAGGTCGCCGAGTTGTGGTCGGCGCCGCTGAACAAGGTCTACATCCAGCACCCGGAGCTCGGGGACGACGCGCTGGCGCGGATCGCGCGCCAGGTCGTCGGCAGCCTCGTCGACGTGGTGATGGCGGGCGAGGGCGTGGTGGAGCTGCTTCCGCTGGGCCTGAGCAAGGCGACGGGCCTGTCGCTGGCCGCGCGCCGGCTCGGCTGCCGGTCGACGGACACGATCGCGTTCGGCGACATGCCCAACGACATCCCGATGTTCGGCTGGGCCGAGCACGGCGTGGCCATGGCCAACGCCCACGACGAGCTGAAGGCCGTCGCCCACGAGATCACGGCGTCCAACGAGGACGACGGGATCGCGGTGGTCCTGGAGCAGTTGCTGGGCGCGTGAGGGCGTACGTACGGGAGCGCCCTTACGGGAGCGCCTGTACGAGAGCCCTGTACGGGCAGAAGTAAGCAGAGGTAAGGGGCGTCCGCCATAGGTGGACGCCCCTTACTGATCCCCGTGCCCCGGGGTGACCCGCGCCGTAGCGCGCTCGAAGCGGTCTGCCCTGGGGCCCTCAACCACTGTGCACCGCACGCCCGTTCGAAGCCACTGATTTACCCCTGGTCAGCGGCCAGAAAGCCAGCCCGATGGCCAGCGAGACCGCATGCCCGATGTCCGTGAACGTGGCCCCCGTCAGCAGCGGGATCCCGAAGAAAGCGACCACGCACGCGAGGTAGAGCCACCGCCACGGCTGCGGCAGCCGGTACACCAGCAGCCCCGCCGAAGCGGCGAGCCCGTAGCTGACCCCGATGTCCACCACGTGCGCCATCCGTTTGGGCACCTCGTGGTTCTGGATGCTCCACAGGATCACTTCCTGGCTGATCAGCGTGGCCGCGACATGGGCTGCGGCGACCGCGACCAGCCACCGTACGGTGCCGATCCAGCGCTCCACCGGCGCGTGGACGAGCTCGAAGAGCACCAGGTACAGCAGGAACGAGGACGGGTTCTCGATCCAGAACGCGCTGGTGAACAGCGACTGGGCGGGGTGCTTGGTGAGCTGGTGGATGTTGCTGCTGTTGCGGTGCAGCAGATAGTGCTCAAGGCCCTGGCTGGACAGTTCGATGACGATGCTCGTGATCGCGATGACCAGCAGCCAGATGTGCGTCCCCGGCGAGGAGCGCACCCAGGCCCGAACCGGCCGGGCCGGCTCGGGGGCCCGGCGCGTGCCCGGACCGTGAAGCGTCGTCATCCCTCGATGATGACCCGGGCGGGGCCGGAAGACCGCCGCCCGGGTCGCGGGAGGGCGACACCTGCCCCGGAGTTCACACTTCGGCGCGCGTCACCCCCCAGCGCCTCACTCCTCCCCGGCCAGCTTCAGCGTCCGCAGCTTCTGGCCCGCGTACCAGGTCGCCAGGACCGTGACCGCCGTCAGCAGGACGACCGCGGCCGGCAGGCCGACGTCCGAGGTGATGAAGCCGTTCGTGCCGATCCGCTCGGCGAGGGCGAGCGACCACTGCTGGACGCTCAGCGTGCGCGCGCCCGGGACCAGGTTGCCGAACAGGCTCTCCCAGACCAGCGCGTAGACCAGGCCGAAGACCACCGCGTGCCGGGTGACCGTGCCCAGGAGCAGGAAGACCGCCGCGTACGCGATCGAGGCGACCAGGGCCGCGACCGTGTAGGCGATCGCGATCTGCTGGCCGTTGCCGTTGAGGATCATTCCGGCGATGAAGGTGGGGACGGCCGAGAAGGCCATGGTCACCGCGATCGCCACGATCAGCTTGGTGAGGATGATCGTCGGGCGTTTCACCGGCTTGGCCAGCAGATAGACGATCGAGCCGTCGTCGATCTCGGGCCCGATGGCTCCGGTGCCCGCGATGACGCCGATCAGCGGGACCATCGTGGCGAGCGCGAACCCGCCGAGCAGATTGGCCGCGACCTGGTCGTCGGCGCCGCTGAAGGACCGTACCGCCGCCGAGATGACGATCAGCAGCACCGGCAGCACGCAGAGGATGGCGGCCCGGCGGCGGCCGAGCAGGGCCCGGTAGGTGAGCCGGGCGACTGTGGGGTTGTACATGACGCTCACAGCTCCTTTCAGGCCGCTACGAGGTAGGAGAAGACGGATTCGAGCGACTCGTCGGACGGCGAGACGGTCAGCAGACGGATCCCGTGCGCCTTCGCGACCTGCGGGAGCAGCGTCGTGAACCGCCCGAAGTCGACCGCCTGGACGCGCAGCGCGCCCTCCTTGAGGTCCACCTCGATCCCGGCCGTCGACGGGTCGGCGATCAGCGCGGCGGCGAGCGCGCGGTCGTCGCTGGAGCGGATCAGATAGCGGTGCGGGCGGTCGGTCATCAGCCGGCGGATCTTGCGGAAGTCACCGCTCGCCGCGTGCCGCCCGGCCACGATCACCTCGATGTGCGCGGCGAGCTGCTCGACCTCTTCGAGGATGTGCGAGGAGAACAGGACGGTGCGGCCCTCGGCGCCCATCCGCCGCAGCAGCTCCATCAGCTGCATGCGCTGGCGCGGGTCCATGCCGTTGAACGGCTCGTCGAGCAGCAGCACCGAAGGGTCGTGGACCAGCGCGGACGCCATCTTCACGCGCTGGCGCATGCCCTTGCTGTACGTCTGGATCTTGCGGTCCTGCGCGTACTCCATCTCGACCGTGGCGAGCGCCCGCTGGGCCTCCCTGGCCCCGAGCCCGTGCAGCTCGGCGTTGGCGACGACGAACTCGCGGCCGGTCAGGAAGTCGTACATCGCCTCCCGCTCGGGGACGATGCCGATCTGCCGGTAGACGTCCTCGTTGCGCCAGATGGGGCGCCCGTCGAGCGTCACGCTTCCCGTCGAGGGGGCGAGGAAACCACCCATCATGTTGATGAGCGTGGACTTTCCGGCGCCGTTGGGGCCGAGCAGTCCGGTCACCCCGGGGCCGACCGACATGGTGACGTCGTTGACGGCCACCACGTTGCCGAACCAGCGTGAGGTGTGGTCGATGTCGATGGTGGTCACAGCCCGACCTTCCGGTAGCGGCGCATCAGGACGGCGTACGAGCCGGCGGTCAGCGCGAGGACGACGAGCAGATACACCGCGCCGGCTCCCGCGCCCGGCCCCTCGCGGCCCGGGAAGGCCGAGGTCGCGCCGAGGAAGGCGGTCTGCACCCCGTCGATGAGCGTGATGGGGGAGAAGAGCCCGAGCCACTGGATGACCCCGGTGGACTGCTGGTCGAAGGCGACGCCCTGGACCGCGGAGACCGCCCCGTAGGAGATGGTCAGCACGGCGATGACGGCCGCGACGCCGAAGCCGCGGCGCGGGGTGAGCGCCGAGACCACCAGGCCGATGCCGGCGAACAGGAGCGAGAGCAGCGCCACGGAGACCAGTCCCTGTGCGAACCCCTTGGTCTGGTCCGCGAAGTCGAGTTTGGCGAGCAGCGCGCCCACGTAGAGCACGACGAGCGGCGCCGCGGTGAGGATGAAGAGCGCGGAGGCCATCGCCGCGAACTTGGCGAGGACGTAGTCCACCCGCTCGATGGGCCGCGAGAAGTACAGCGGCACGGTACGGAACCGCAGGTCGCGTGAGACGGTCTGGGGGGCCTGCGCGGCGATGAAGAGGCCGATGACGGCCTGCATCAGGATCGCGTTGCGCGTGTAGTCCACCGGCAGGTCGTTGGCCTTGGTGGCGACGGCGACCGCGACCATGATGGCCGCGGGCAGGCACATCACCGCGAAGAGCAGCATCGGCAGCACCTTGGACTTGGCGCTGCGGCCCAGTCCGTACGCCCCGCGCAGCGACTGCGAGAAGAGCGAGCGCCGTGCGTACGCCCGGCCCAGGCGCGGGCCGTCGTAGTCGCGGTAGCCGATGTTGTGGATCTGGGTCTGGGCGCTCTGGGTCTGGGCGATCTGGGTCTGTGTCATCCGAGTCCCTGCGGCCTCAGCTGCCATGGCTGCCGCCTCCGTTCTGCTGTGCGGCGGCGGTCGCTGCCCAGGCTGCGGCGCGCTCGGAGACCGGCTCCGGGGCCTGCGCCGGGGTCTTGAAGACCTCCGCGATGTGGTGGCGGCGCTGCTCCATCCGTACGAGCCCGAGGCCGAGCCCGGCGACGGTGTCGCGCACCACGTCGTACGTCTCCTCGCCCGCCGCCTCCACGAGCAGGATGTGCCCGGCGCCCGGCAGTCCTTCCTCCACGCCCGCGTGGAGCGTGATGCCGGCCGCGACGAGCGCGCCGCGCACGGCTTCGGCGCCGTCCGGGTGCGTGTCGGAGTCGGTGACCTCGACCGCGAGGGTGGTGGTGGTCTGGGTGAAGTCGCTGGTGGAGCTGGACCGCAACAGCGTGCCGCCGTCGATGACCACTACGTGGTCACAGGTGCGCTCCAGCTCACCAAGGAGGTGCGAGGTGACCAGGACGGAGATGCCGAAGTCGGTGTGGATGCGGCGGATCAGGCCGAGCATCTCGTCGCGGCCGACCGGGTCGAGCCCGTTGGTCGGCTCGTCGAGCAGGACCAGCTGCGGGTCGTGGACCAGCGCCTGCGCGAGCTTGACGCGCTGCTTCATACCGGTCGAGTAGCCGCCGATCGGGCGGTACCGCTCTTCGTAGAGCCCTACGTGGCGCAGGGTGTCGGCGGTGCGCTCGCGGGCGGCGGTCACCGGGAGGCCCGACATGCGCGCCATGTGCACGACGAACTCGGTGGCCGAGACATCGGGCGGCAGACAGTCGTGCTCCGGCATGTAGCCGACGCGCTCACGGATCGCGCCACCGCTGGTGGCGACATCGAGGCCGAGCACCGCGGCGGTGCCCTCCGTGGCCGGGGAGAGGCCGAGGAGGATCTTGATCAACGTCGACTTGCCGGCTCCATTGGCACCCACCAGGCCGGTCACACCGGGCCCGATGTCCAAGGAGAGCCGGTCAAGCGCGGTCACCCGGGGGAACCGCTTGCTCAGGCTTTCGGTCGCGATCACATTCACACTTCGAAGGTAGTGGCGCAGACCACATCGATCGTCAGACCAGGCGGCTGTATCCGTGTCCGACTCCAGAGGTACGGACCCGTAGATGCCCCCTACGGAAGAGTGACGGAACCCCGAGAAACGCCCTCCGAAGGGGCATCGGGTTGTCCACAACGCGGTCGTTGTCCACAGGCGGACGCAGAACCCTTGACGTAGCCGCCGGGCATTGTCACATTCATCAGTGTCAAGTTACGCACGCGTACGACGACAGGGGTGTGGGCGCGATGCCAACGGCGGTCAGGACGGAACTCGACGCGCGGCTCAGCGGGTTCAGGGAAGTGCAGCGGCTCGCCTACGAGTGCGCGGAGGCCATCGCGGCCCAGCTCAAGCCGGGTGTGACGGAGCGCGAGGCGGCCCGCATGCAGCGGGAGTGGCTGCGCGAGCGCGGTGTGCGGGACTGGTTCCATCTGCCGTTCGCCTGGTTCGGGGACCGCACGGCGTTCATGAACTTCCGCATCCCGCTCCAGTTCTTCCCCACCAACCGGAGGCTGGAGGCGGGGATGCCGTTCATCCTCGACATGGCCCCGGTCCACAAGGGCTTCACGGCCGACATCGGCTACTCGGGCTGCCTCGGCCTCAACCCCGTGCACAACCGGCTCCTCGCGGATCTGGAGGCGCACCGGGAGCTGATCCTGCGCGAGGTCCGCGAGCAGCGGCCGCTGCGCGAGATCTACGAGGACGTGGACCGGCTCATGGTCCGCCAGGGCTACGCCAACCGGCACCGCGCGTACCCGTTCGGCGTGATCGCCCACAAGGTCGACCAGGTCAAGGAGCGCCGCTGGTCGCCGAACGTCTTCGGGTTCGGCACCCAGTCCCTCAAGGGCCTGGCGAGCGACGCGCTGCACGGCCACCGCGACGGCTGGTCGCCGCTGTGGAGTCCCTACAAGTTCTCCGACCACCCGCCCCGGCCGGGGCTGTGGGCGGTCGAGCCGCACCTCGGGTTCCGGGGTACGGGCGCGAAATTCGAGGAGATCCTGGTCGTCACCGACTCCAAGGACCCCGAACAGAGCGCGTTCTGGCTGGACGACGATCTGCCGCATGTGCGGCGCTGGGCCGAGGAGAAGGCGGCGTGAGCGTGGGAGACCGGGCGGGCAACGGTATGGAGGGCGCGCGCGAGCGCTGGGTGCGCACGGGAGGGATCGAGCTGTGCGTCGCCGAACTCGGCGACCCGGAGCAGCCGACCGTGGTGCTCGTGCACGGCTATCCGGACAGCAAGGAGGTCTGGTCGGAGGTCGCCGTCCGGCTGGCCGAGCGCTTCCACGTCGTGCTGTACGACGTACGGGGCCACGGCCGCTCGACCGCTCCGGCCCCGCTGCGCGGCGGCTTCACCCTGGAGAAGCTGACCGATGACTTCCTGGCGGTCGTCGACGCGGTGAGCCCGGACAGGCCGGTGCACCTGGTCGGCCACGACTGGGGCTCCGTACAGGCCTGGGAGTTCGTGACCGTCGAGCGCACCGAGGGCCGGATCGCCTCCTTCACCTCGATGTCCGGCCCCTCCCTCGACCACTTCGGGCACTGGATCAAGAGCCGGATGACCCGCCCGACCCCCCGCCGGGTGGGCCAGCTGCTCGGCCAGGGCGCCAAGTCCTGGTACGTGTACATGCTGCACACCCCGGTCCTTCCCGAGCTCGCCTGGCGCGGCCCGCTCGGCAAGCAGTGGCCGAGGATCCTCGAACGGGTGGAGAAGGTCCCCTCCGGCGACTACCCCACGTCCTCCCTGCCCCAGGACGCGGCGCACGGCGCCTGGCTCTACCGGGACAACATCCGGGCCCGGCTGCGCCGACCGCGCGCCGACGCGTACGCGCACGTGCCGGTGCAGCTGATCACGCCGACCGGCGACGCGTTCCTCTCCGAGCGGCTCTACGACGACCTGGAGCTCTGGGCACCCCAGTTGGTCCGCCGCACCCTGCCCGCCAAGCACTGGATTCCGCGCACCCGGCCCGACCGCCTGGCCGCCTGGATCACCGAGTTCATCGCCGCCAACGAGGACGGCGTCCCGGCCAAGGACGCCGTGGCCAGCGGCCCGTACGCGGACCGCTTCGGCGGACAGCTGGTCCTCGTCACCGGCGCCGCCAGCGGCATCGGGCGGGCCACCGCCTTCGCGTTCGCGGAGGCCGGGGCGCGGATCGTCGCCGTGGACCGGGACGCGGAGGGTGCGGCCCGGACCGCCGACATGTCCCGGCTCATCGGCGCCCCCGAGGCCTGGGCCGAGACGGTCGACGTCAGCGACGAGCAAGCCATGGAGAAGCTCGGCGAGAAGGTCGCCGCCCGGTACGGCATCGTGGACGTCCTGGTGAACAACGCCGGGATCGGCCTCTCCGGCTCGTTCTTCGACACCACCACCGAGGACTGGAAGAAGGTCCTCGACGTCAATCTGTGGGGCGTCATCCACGGCTGCCGGATCTTCGGCAGGCAGATGACCGAGCGCGGCCAGGGCGGCCACATCGTCAACACCGCCTCGGCGGCCGCCTACCAGCCCTCCAAGGCGCTGCCCGCGTACTCCACCACCAAGGCGGCGGTGCTGATGCTCAGCGAGTGCCTGCGCGCCGAACTGGCCGGGCAGGGCATCGGCGTCAGCGCCATCTGCCCCGGCTTCGTCAACACCAACATCACCTCCACCGCCCGCTTCGCCGGGGTCGACGAGGCCGAGGAGAAGCGCCGCCAGAAGAAGTCCGCCCGGCTGTACGGCCTGCGCAACTACCCGCCGGAGAAGGTCGCCACGGCGATCCTGCGCGCGGTCGTGAAGAACCAGGCCGTGGTGCCGGTGACGCCCGAGGCCCGCGGCGCCCACCTCATGTCCCGCTTCACTCCCCGCACCCTGCGCGCGATCGCCCGACTGGAGCCACCGCTGTGAGCCCGGACCGACTGGAGGGCGCGGGTCCGGAGCAGTACAGGATCACCCCGCGGCGGGTCTCGTTCGACTGGCACGAGACCCCCCTGCACTGGATACCGGACGAGCCCACCGCGACCCATGTCATCAACGTCCTGCACCTGCTCCTGCCGGCGGGCGAACGGTGGTTCGTGAAGGTCTTCAAGGAAGCCCTTCCGCTGGTCACCGACCCGGCACTGCTCAAGGACGTCAAGGGCTTCATGGGCCAGGAGGCCACCCACAGCGTCCAGCACGCCTACGTCCTCGACCACCTCGCCGAGCAGCGCCTCGACACCGCCGCCTACACCCGCCACGTCGACTTCCTCTTCGACAAGCTCCTCGGTGAGCGGCCCCCGTTCGGCGCGCCGATACCGACCCAGGAGTGGCTGCGCTTCCGGCTCTCGCTGATCGCCGCGATCGAACAGTTCACCGCGGTCCTGGGGGACTGGGTGCTGCACGCCGAGGCCCTCGACCTGGCCGGCTCGGACCCGGTCATGCTCGACCTGCTGCGCTGGCACGGCGCCGAGGAGGTCGAACACCGCGCCGTCGCCTTCGACATGTACCAGCACTGCGGCGGCGAGGGCCTGCCCCGCTACGCCCGCCGGGTGGAGGGCATGGTCGTGGTCGCCCCGGTGCTGCTCTGGCTGTGGGGGTGGGGCACCTCCTATCTGATCCGCAACGACCCCCAGCTCGCCGGCCGACTGCGCTACTCGCTGCGCGAGCACAACGGGGCGGTACGGCGCGGGCTGCTGCCCAGCTGGAAGGAGCTCGGCGCGGCCATACCCCGTTACTTCCGGCGGTCGTACCATCCCTCGCAGGAGGGCTCCCTGCGCAAGGCCGCCGAATATCTCGCGACCTCGCCGGCGGCCCGTGCGGCAGCGGGTGCGGTGGGCCGCGCCGCCCTGGGGTAGAGGGAGACGGTTTGTCCGGGCAGCCAGCAACACAGTCATCGGCGGCGCCGGGTGTGTCGGCGGCGCCGGACCACGCCCCGGTGCCCTCGGCCGTGCCGGCCCAGCCTCCGGTCCGGCCGACGGCCCAGGCGGCGCTCCAGCCCCCGGTCCCGGCTCCGGTCCAGTCACCGGCTCAGCAAGCCGTCCAGCAGGCGGTCCAGCCCGCGCCACAGCAAGCGGGGCCACACTCCCTCCCCTCCTCGTCCGAGTACCGCATCGAGGACCTGGCCCATGCGAGCGGCGCCACGGTCCGTACGATCCGCGCCTACCAGGACCGCGGGCTGCTGCCCAGGCCCGAGCGCCGCGGCCGGTCCAATGTGTATGGCGAGGCCCATCTGGCCCGACTGCGCCTGATCGCCGATCTGCTCGACCGCGGTTACACCCTGGCCTCCATCAAGGAACTCCTGGAGGCCTGGGACGCGGGCCGCGGCCTCGGCGGTGTCCTCGGCCTGGTCGCCGAGGTCAACGGGCCCTGGACCGACGAGGAGGCCGCCCGGATCTCCCGGGACGATCTCGACGCCACCTTCGGCGGCGAGCCCGACGACCAGGCCGTCGCCGAGGCGGTCGAACTGGGCATCCTGGAACGCATCCCCGGCAACGACCGCGAGTTCCTGGTCCCCAGCCCGCAGGAGCTGGCGGTCGCCGCCGAGCTTCACGCGGCCGGGGTTCCCCTGGACGCCATCTCCGGGCATCTGCGCGAGCTGCGCGGCCAGGTGGAGCACATCGCGGCCCGCTTCCTCGACTTCACCACCGAGCACGTCTTCGCCCGTTATCTGGGCCACCGGCCGCCCACCGACGCGGAGGCTGCCGAGGCCGCCGGCCTGGTGCGCCGGTTGCGCCCGCTCGCCCAGCAGACCGTGGACGCCGAACTGGCCCGGGCCATGCGCCTGTTCGCCACCCGGCACCTTCAGCAGCATCTCGGCGCCGCGGCCCCGGCCGTCCCG
The DNA here is from genome assembly GCF_042737755.1 of Streptomyces sp. NPDC059994. Classification (NCBI taxonomy): domain Bacteria; kingdom Bacillati; phylum Actinomycetota; class Actinomycetes; order Kitasatosporales; family Streptomycetaceae; genus Streptomyces; species Streptomyces sp. NPDC059994. Next base: position 88,529 of record NZ_JBHWUR010000008.1, on the reverse strand, counting down.
GCCGATCCCGACCCCGGGCCGGTCACCCTGCCCGCGCACACGGTCCGGGCCGTACAGGCCCTGGTCGGCCCGGAGAACGTCGCCGCGTTCATCTCCGCCGCGGCCGAACGGGAGGTTCAGTCCCGTACGTTGGACGCTCTCTCGGCCCGGCCGTTGTCCACAGAATAGCCACAAACCCTGTGGATAACCGCACTTGTCTGTGGATCAAACCTAACTGACCGTCATCACTCCGTGATTGCCGTCACTTTGGCGGCCTGAGCGGAGCGCCGGGCGCTCTCCGGGTACTTGGCGGTGAAGAGTGCGGGCAGCGCGAACCCGGCGACCTGCACGGCTATCGCGGCGGTGCTGCCCAGCGACTCGGCGTGGATGACGGCGAGCCCGACGGCGGTGACGGTGAAGGCGGCGGCCCAGGCGGCGGTCAGCACCACGTTGATGCGCAGGAACACCGGGTTGTTCCACACCTCGCGCGGCGCCTGCCGCTTGGCTATCCCGGTGGTGAAGGGCCGCCGGACGGCCAGCGTCGCCCAGGCGGTGAGGGCCAGCCAGCCGGTGGCCAGCGCCCCGCCGTACTCCCGCAGGCCGCTGTCCGGCGCAGCGAAGGCCACAACGCTCAGCACGGCGAAGAAGGCGATGGTGGACTGCTCAAGAATCAGCGAGTCGGCCGCCGCACCACCCTTGCGGTCGGTGTAGAACAGCCAGGCTCCCACGGCGAGCGCGGCGACCGCGCCCCACTGCCAGTGCGCGCTGCCAACGGCGGCGAAGACGATCCACGGGATGAAACCGCGCAGGTAGTTCATGGGAGTCCCCCTTCGTCGGGCTCTCGCCCGCTCCACATTCCAACTTCGACATGTCAAAATTAGGGGTTCCTGCATTGACGTGTCAAGAGTGGAATGTAAAGTTGAGGTCATGAGCCTTCGTCACGCGGTCCTGGGGCTGCTGGCCGAACGTCCGGCCAGCGGCTACGACCTGATGAAACTGTTCGAGACCTCGCTCTCCCACGTCTGGTCGGCGACCCAGAGCCAGGTCTACGGCGAGCTGGGAAAGCTCGCCGACTCCGGCCTGATCGAGGTGGCGGCCGCGGGCCCCCGGGGCCGCAAGGAGTACGCCATCACCGACCCGGGCCGGGCCGAGCTGCGCCACTGGCTCACCGAGACCGAGCCCTCCCGCACCCGCCGCAGCGACTCCCTGCTGCGCGTCTTCTTCCTCGGCCTCCTCACCCCGCTGGAGGCGCAGACGTACCTTCTGACCGAGGCCGAGCGCTCCGCCCGCCAGCTCGCCGGCCTCCGGGAGGCGGAGGCCGCGATCGAGTGGGACAACGACCCGCTCTCCCTCCACGGCCGACTGGCCCTGGAGTACGGCAAGCGGCTCAGCGCGATGCACGAAGAGTGGGCCCGCTGGGCGGCCGAGCAGCTCAAGACGTGACGCCGAGGGAAATTGGGGTGCCGGGACGGTCCCTGCCCGGCACCCTGGCGGCATGACCGAAACACCGGACGACAGACGCACCGTGAAGGTGTCCAAATACCTGTCGAAACACCTGCGCCACCAGCCCGAACGCATCGGGCTGACCCTCGACCCGCACGGCTGGGTCGAGATCGGCACCTTGCTGCGGGCGGCTGCCGCGCACCGCTTCCCCCTCACCCGTGCCGAGCTCGACCATGTCGTCGCCGTCAACGACAAGCGCCGGTTCGCGATCGAGGGCGACCGGATCCGGGCCAGTCAGGGCCACACCGTCGCCGTCGACCTGGGCCTGCCGGCCGCCGAGCCGCCCGCGTACCTCTACCACGGCACCGTTGCCCCCAGCCTGGACGCGATCCGGGCCGAGGGGCTGCGGCCCATGGGCCGCCACCATGTACACCTCTCCGCCGACCGCGAGACGGCGACCCGGGTCGGTGCCCGGCGCGGCCGCCCCGTCGTCCTGAGCGTGGACGCCGCGGCGATGCGGCGGGACGGGCATGTCTTCCACATCAGCGCGAACGGGGTGTGGCTCACCGACTCCGTACCGCCGAAGTACCTGCGCCTTCCGGAGTGAGGTCCGCTGCCGAGTGAGGCCCGCTGCCGGGTCGGGTCGTGCTCTCCGATGGGATGATCGGCGGCATGGCATATCCGCGTCTGCCCAGCACCGAGAGCGCCGTCGCCGCGATCCGCGAGGTCGCCCGCGCGCACCACCTCGCCGTCGAGGTCACCCACGACATAGGCGCCGACCGCTCCTCGCGCCGCAGCTCGGCCGGGGCGTTCGCCGTCCTGGACCCGGACGGTTCGCTTCCGCACGAGGCGTTCGTCGAGCTCGGCGGCTCTCCCGCCGTCACCGTGCAGCTCTTCACGGAGGACGACGCGAAGATCACCGTCGACGGTGTGGAGTTCAACGACGTGCCGCGCGACGCGGTTCCCGCGTTCCTCCGCTCGGTCTACGGCGACCTGGCGTACGTCAAGGGCCGCTTCTTCCCGCCGGGGTGGTGGCTGGTGGTGCCGCTGCCAGGCGACGAGACGTACAAGGAACTCGTCCTCGGCGGCACGCTCACGCCCTGGCTGGGCGGACGCGTACGCGCCAAGAGCTGAGCCGCGCAGGCCCTACGGGCCCGGGAGCGGCGGCAGGGCGGGGAACGGGGGCATCGCCAGTGCCCCCGCCGCGTCAGCGCAGTTGCGCCAGCCCCTCCGTGGCGATCTGCTCGAACACCTTCCGGTCTGCGGCGAAGCCCGAGTCAGGGATCGGCGCGTGCAGAACGATCTCCGTCACACCGAGCTCGAAGTGCCTGCCCGCGAAGTCCACGAAGGAGTCGAGCGACTCCAGCACCCGCCCGGGCTCCGGCGTGAAGCCGGTGAGCAGGATCTTGTCCAGTTCGTCCACATCACGGCCGATGTCGGCGCAGGCCTCGCCGAGCTTCTTGATCTGGCCGCGGATCGCCTCGACCGACTGGTCGGGCGTGCCCGACTCGAAGAGCTTCGGGTCGCCCGTGGTCACCCACGCCTGCCCGTGCCGCGCAGCCAGCTTCAGCCCGCGCGGACCGGTGGCCGCCACGGCGAACGGCAGCCGCGGCCGCTGCACACAGCCGGGGATGTTGCGCGCCTCGACCGCCGAGTAGAAGGTGCCCTCGGACGTCACCGAGTCCTCGGTCAGGAGCCGGTCGAGCAGCGGCACGAACTCGGCGAAGCGGTCGGCCCGCTCGCGCGGCGTCCACGCCTGCTGGCCGAGCGCGGTGGCGTCGAAGCCGTTGCCACCGGCCCCGATCCCGAGCGTGATCCGGCCGTTCGAGACGTCGTCGAGCGTTATCAGGTCCTTGGCGAGGGTCACCGGGTGCCTGAAGTTCGGCGAGGTGACCAGCGTGCCGAGCCGCATCCGCGACGTGGCGGCAGCAGCGGCGGTCAGCGTCGGCACCGCGCCGAACCACGGCCCTTCGCGGAACGTCCGCCAGGACAGGTGGTCGTAGGTGTACGCGGTGTGGAAGCCCAGCTCCTCGGCTCGCAGCCACTCGTCGCGACCGCCGTCGTGCCAGCGGCGTACCGGAAGAATCACAGTGCTCAGACGCATACCTACGACACTAACGGCTGCCTCTGACACTCCCGGCCTCCCACCGTCGCCCCTGGCGTCTCACTGGCCTCGGCCCGGTGGTGCCGGGGGGCCCGCCGGCCTCGCCGCGGGTGCGCCAGGCAGCAAGGCAGGCTGGCAGGGGTGGCCAGAGTGTCGCACCAGGGCCAGCAGAGGCCGGCCAGAGCCCGGCGCCTCATGCGCCCCCTGCGCCCCGCACGCCCCAGCGTGCGTACTCACATGTGCGCTCCCTCGCACGCCCGTGCACCGGTGTACGGGAGAATGGGATCTGTGACCTCAGCTACCGAGCCCCTCCCCGCCGAACACCCCGCCCCTGTCGTCCCCCGGCTCATCGCGACCGACCTGGATGGCACGTTGCTGCGCGACGACAAGTCCGTCTCGGAGCGTACGGTCGCGGCGCTCGCGGCCGCCGAGGAGGCGGGTATCGAGGTCTTCTTCGTCACCGGCCGCCCCGCCCGCTGGATGGACGTCGTCAGCGAGCACGTCCACGGCCACGGCCTGGCGATCTGCGGCAACGGCGCGGCCGTCGTCGATCTGCATGACGGCGTCGGCGAGCACCGGTTCGTCAAGGTCCGCCCGTTGGAGCGTGCGGCCGCCCTGGACGTCGTCGAGATCCTGCGCGCCGCCGTCCCGGGCACGTCCTTCGCCGTCGAGCAGACCGGCGGGCTCCACCACGAACTGTCCTATCCGCCGATGCTGATGGATGCCGCCAGCAGCATCGCGCCCGCCGAGAAGCTGCTGGCCGAGGGCGCCGACACGGGCGGCGAGCCCATCCTCAAGGTGCTCGCCCACCACCCCGAGCTGCCGCCCGACGACTTCCTCGCGCTGGCCCGCAAGGCCGTGGGGGCGCGCGCCGAGATCACCCGGTCCAGTCCGACCGCGCTCCTTGAGATCAGCGGCCCGGGCGTCTCCAAGGCGTCCACACTCGAACTGTGCTGCGCCGAGCGCGGCATCACCCCTGCCGAGGTCGTCGCCTTCGGCGACATGCCCAACGACGTCGAGATGCTCACCTGGGCGGGCACCTCGTACGCCATGGGCAACGCCCACCCGGACGTCGTGGCCGCCGCCTCGGGTCACACGGTCGCCAACAACGACGACGGCGTGGCGGTCGTCATCGAGCGGATCCTCGCCTCCCTCTGAGCCGCACTCCCGCAACGCGCGCGTCCTTCAGCGGCACAGCCGGCGTCACGGGCCGTCCGGTTCCGGCTCGGCGGCGCTGCTGTGCAGCGTCACCCCGCGCTCGCTCAGCCACGGCACCGGATCGACAGCCGAGCCCATCTCGGGGGTGAGCCGGATCTCGAAGTGGAGGTGCGGGCCGGTCGAGTTGCCGGTGGTGCCCGCCTGACCGATCCACTGGCCGGTGCTCACCCGGTCGCCCTGGTCCACGGTGACCGCCGCGAGATGCGCGTACTGCGAGTAGTAGCCGCCGGGGTGCCCGACGACGATCTCGATCCCGAAGCCGCCGCCGCACGAGACGGAGACGACCCGGCCCGCGCCGACCGCCCGTACCGGCGTGCCGATGTCCACCGCGAAGTCCTGGCCGGTGTGGCGCTTGGCCCAGCGCTCGCCCGCGCTGTCGAAGCCCGCCGACAGGCGGTGCGTCTCCACGGGCGCCGTCCACGCACTCGCGGGGCGTGAGCCCGGCGACTCCTCAAGGCGTACGGCGCCACGGCACCGGCCCGCCGCCACGCTCCGGTCGGCCTCGCCCTGGAGCTCCCGGCGCGCCTCCTCCAGGCGCGCTGCGATGGACTTCTTGATGCCCTCCAGCTGGCCCCTGCGGTCCGCGAGCTCATGCCAGGCGTCCTGTGCCCGCCGCTGGGCCGTTGTGAGCCGCCCTTCTGCGCGCCGCGCCTTCCCATAGAGCCTGGCCACGTCCATGTCGGCCTGCCAGGACAGCCTCTGACCGCGCATCAGCTCCTCAGGGTCGTCGGCGAGCAGCAGCTGTGCGGTGTAGGCGATGTTCCCGCCGGTCCGGTACTGGGCACGGGCCACCCGGCCCATGTCGTCATGGAGCCGTGCGAGATCGCGCCGCCGGTCAGCGAGAACCCGGTCGAGCCACTCCGCCTTCGCCCGCTGGGCCTCGGCCGCACCTCTGCCCTGCTCATACGCGGCGGTCACATGGGCGGCGTTCAGATAACGCCGTGCCATGGCCAGGCTCGTACGGGGCACATCGGGGTCGTCGGCGGCCGTGGCGGCGGAAGTGAGCGGCCCGGCGAGGACGCACAGGACCAGCATGAGAGCCCTGCACAGGTGTCCGAGACGCATGCCCGGATCGTCGCGCGGCCGGAGTGTGTTTCACGTGAAACACACCTCTCACCCGGGGGCCGCTCCCCCCAAGTGGCGTACAGATACGGGGTCGAGGCGGCCCGCGCGGTGGCGGTCGGGGTTCAGCGGGCTCGCGGCCTGCCCCCTAAAGCGGGGCCTCCCACACCACTGCCGTCCCGCCGCCGTCCTCCCCGGTCCCGGGCCCGTACGTACTGGACCCGCCCAGCGCCTCCGCACGCCGCCCCAGATTGCGCAGCCCGCTGCGGCGGCCGCCCTCGGGGATGCCGACCCCGTTGTCCGCGACGATGAGCCGCACGCCCTGACTCCCGTCCGGGAGCTGGACGGTGGCGTCCACGACGACCTCGATACGCGAGGCCTCGGCGTGCCGGAAGGCGTTGGACAGTGCCTCGCGCAGGGCCGCGATGAGGTTTTTGCCGGTCAGCTCACCGACGAGGGCGTCGACCGGGCCGACGAAGCGGTGCGCGGGCGTGAAGCCGAGCGGCACCGCCGCCATGTTGATCTCCCGCAGCACCCGGGTGCGCAGCCCGGACGGCACCTCAGCCGGCCCCTGCTGGAGCGCGAAGATCGCCGTGCGGATCTCCTGGATCGTCACGTCCAGCTCGTCGACGGCCTTGCCGACGCCCCGCTGCACCTCGGGCACGACCGACTTGCGCTGGGCACCCTCCAGCATCATCCCGGTGGCGAACAGCCGCTGGATGACCAGGTCGTGGAGGTCCCGGGCGATGCGGTCGCGGTCCTCGTACACGGCGAGCCGCTCCCGGTCCCGCTGCGCCTCCGCCATCATCAGCGCGAGCGCCGCCTGTGAGGCGAACTGCGTGGCCAGCGTCCGCTCCGCCTCGGTGAACGGGCGGCCTCCCCGCGCACGCGGGGTGGCGAGAGCGCCCAGCACCCGGCCGCCGCTGTGCAGCGGCAGCATCATGCTCGGCCCGTACCGCTCCGCGAGTTTGGTGATCATCCGGGCGTCGGTCGCCGCGTCGTCCATGAAGACCGCCTCGCCGTCCAGAAGTGTGGCGACGACCGGGCTCTCCGGGGGAATCACCACGCCCAGCACCGAGCCTGGTTCGTCGGAGGAGACGGCGACGATCTCAAGGCCGCCCTCCTCGGCGGGCAGCAGCACGATTCCGGCGGCGGAGTCCGCGAGGTGCCGGGCCTGCTCGGCGACGACCTCCAGGGCGTCGTCCGCGTCGCCGCCCGAGAGCAGCGCGGTGGTGACGGCGACCGATCCGTCGATCCACCGCTCCCGCTGGCGCGCCGCCTCGTACAGCCGGGCGTTGCCGATCGCGATCCCCGCCTCGGTGGCCAGCACCCGCACCATGTGCAGGTCGTAGTCGTTGAACTCGGCCCCGCCGCTCTTCTCAGTGAGATAGAGGTTCCCGAAGACCTCGCCCTGCACCCGGATGGGAACTCCGAGGAAGGTCCGCATCGGTGGGTGGTGCGCGGGGAATCCAGCCGAGCGCGGGTCTGCGGAGAGGTCTCCGAGCCGCAGCGGCTCGGGGTGGTGGATCAGCCGGCCGAGCAGCCCCCGGTGACCGTCCGGGCGTCGGCCGATGGCGGCGGCCTCCTCGAACGTGACGCCGTACGTCACGAAGTCGGAGAGTCCCGTGCCCGTCTCGTCGACGACCCCGATCGCCGCGTACCGGGCGTCGGCCAGCTCGGCGGCGGTCTCGCAGATCCGGTCGAGCGTGGAGTGCAGCTCCAGGCCGGTACCGACGGAACGCATCGCCTCAAGCAGCCGCGGCAGGCGCGCGGTGAGCTCGGTGGACAGACCCTGGAGGCTTCGGGTGGCCAGGGTCGCCGCTTCGAGCGCGTCACGGTCCTCGGTGTCCTGGGGGTCCTTCGGATCCGGCACTGACATGCCCTTGAGCCTAGTAAGTCCCAATTGGCGAGGAAAGTCGGTCCTGGCGGGCAGCAGGGGGGCAGAACCTCGAAGGGCCAGGGCGCAGACGGGAAGGCCGGGCGGGGATCGCGACAGCCGGGGCCCCGCAGAGCGGAGCCCCGGCACGGAACCCGCCTCAAGCCGGGCGGGCCGGCTGGAGGAGGTCGCTGTCACGCTCACGCTCCAGCATCCGCCGCAGCTCCCCGTCGACCAAGGCGAGTTCGTCGTACGTCCCGCGCTGCACGACCCGGCCCTCGGCCAGCACCACCACCTCGTCCACAGCGTCCAGGCCACGCAGCCGGTGGGTGATCAGCACGGTCGTCCGGCCCTCCGTCACTCGCAGCAGATCCGCCGTGAGCGCGTCGGCCGTCGCCAGGTCCAGATGTTCGGCGGGCTCGTCCAGGACCAGTACCGGGAAGTCGGCCAGGATCGCTCGGGCCAGCGCGAGCCGCTGGCGCTGGCCGCCCGAGAGCCGGGCGCCGTGCTCCCCGACGAGGGTGTCGAGGCCGTCGGGCAGCCCGTCCACCCAGTCGAGCAGCCGGGCCGCGGCCAACGCGTCCCGCAGCGCGTCCTCGTCCGCGCCGGTACGGGCCAGCCGCAGGTTCTCTCGTACGGAGCTGTCGAAGATGTGGGCGTCCTGGGCACAGAGCCCCACGAGGCGGCGGACGTCATCGCCCGCAAGCCCCGCCGCGTCCTTCCCGCCGATCCGGTACGTGCCCTCGCGCGCGTCCAGGAAGCGCAGCAACACCTGGGCGAGGGTGGTCTTGCCGGACCCGGAGGTCCCGACGACGGCGACGCGCCGGCCCGGGGTGAGCGTCAGCGTGAAGTCACTCAGCGCGTCCCGGCTCTGCCCGTCGTAGCGGGCGGCAAGCCCCCGCACCTCCAGGGGGAAGGGCGACGCGGGTGCGGTGGCCGGGTGCTCCGGCTCCCGTACCGGCACGGGTGCGTCGAGCACCTCGTACACCCGCTCGGCGCTGCGCCTGACCCGCTGGCGGGCCTGTACGGCGAGCGGCAGCCCGTTGACGGCCTCGAAGGCGGCGAGCGGCACCAGGACCACTACGGCGAGCCGTACCCCGTCCAGGCGCCCGTCGGCGACCGCCTGAACCCCTACGAGGGCGGCGGCTGCCACGGTCAGTCCGCAGGTCAGCGCGGAGAGGCCACCGCCGAGCGCGGTGGCGGCAGCGGCCCGCGACGCGATCCGCGTGAGCGCCGAGTCGGCGTCCTTCGCCTCCCGGCTACGGCGGCCGAGCGCGCCCGCCACCGTCAACTCGCCCGTTCCGGTGAGCAGATCGGCCACCCGGGTGGCCAGCAGACCGCGCGCGGGCGCCAGTTGGCGCTCGGCCCGACGTGCGCACGCGCCGCTGACCATCGGCACGGCCACCCCGGCGACCAGCAGCCCGATCGCGAGCACCGCCCCGGCCTCGGGCAGCAGCCAGGCGGTGAACCCGGCACCGGCCGCCGAGACCACCACGGCGGTGGCGGCGGGCAGCGCCCAGCGCAGCCAGTAGTCCTGGAGTTCGTCCACATCCGAGACCAGGCGGGACAGCAGATCGCCGCGCCGGGTGGAGAGCAGCCCGGCCGGGGCGATCCTCTCCAGCCTGCGGTACACCGCGACGCGCACCTCGGCGAGCATCCGCAGCACCGCGTCGTGGGACACCAGCCGCTCGGCGTACCGGAACACGGCCCGCCCGATGCCGAACGCCCGGGTCGCCGTCACGGCCACCATCAGATACAGCACCGGCGGCTGCTCGGCGGCCCGCGAGATGAGCCACCCGGACACGGCCATCAGCCCCACGGCCGACCCGAGCGCCAGCGCCCCCAGCACCAACGCCAGGGCGAGGCGCCCGCGCAGCCCCCCGGCCGCCCCGCGCACCCGCGCGAGCACGTCCTGGGAGGTGGCGTGCCCGTCCGAAGCAGAAGCCAATGCAGAAGCCACGGCCGGAGCTGAAGCCAGGGCCTGAGCCGGTACGGGAACGTCAGTACGGGAAGTCATCGCGGCACCCGCTTCGCCGACCCCGTACACCGCCTCCCGCGCCACCGCCCCGCCGTCCCCGCCCCCGGCCGGCCGCAGCTCCACCACCCGGTCCGCGACCGCGAGCAGGGCGGGGCGGTGGACCACCAGCAGTACGGTGCGGCCCGCCGACAGCCTCCGTACCGCGTCGACGATGCCCGCTTCGGTCGCCCCGTCCAGCGCCGCCGTGGGCTCGTCGAGCAGCAGGACCGGCCGGTCCGCGAGGAACGCCCGCGCCAGCGCGAGCCGTTGGCGCTGACCGGCGGAGAGCCCGGCGCCGTCCTCCCCCAGTTCGGTCCCAAGCCCCTCGGGCAGCGCCGTCACGAACTCCAGGGCGCCCGCGTCCCGCAGGGCGTCCCGTACCGCCGTGTCGTCCGCGTCCGGCCGTGCGAGGCGTACGTTCTCCGCGATCGTCCCGGCGAACAGGTGCGGCCGCTGCGGCACCCAGGCGATCCGCTCGCGCCACTGCTCCAGCGAGAGCACCCCCAGATCGGTGCCGGAGATCCGCACCCGGCCCTCGTCCGGCGCCACGAACCCCAGCACCGCGCCCAGGAGCGTCGACTTCCCGACACCGCTCGGCCCGGTCAGCGCCACCGTCTCGCCCGGCTCCACCACCAGGGAGGCGGCCGCCAACGACGGTTCGGCGCGGCCTGCATGACGAATCGTCACCCCGTCGACCTCGATCCGTACGGGACCGGTCGGCACCACGCCCGTACCTCCCTCGGGCAGCGGGGTCTCCAGGACCTCGAAGATCTCCTCGGCGGCCGACAACCCCTCCGCCGCCGCGTGGTACTGCGCGCCGACCTGCCGCAGCGGCAGATACGCCTCCGGGGCGAGGACCAGGATCACCAGCCCGGTGCAGAGGTCCAGATCGCCGTGGACCAGGCGCATGCCGATGCCGACGGCGACCAGCGCCACCGACAGCGTCGCGAGGAGCTCCAGGGCGAACGACGACAGGAACGCGATCCGCAGGGTCTTCAGCGTGGCCCGGCGGTACTCCGAGGTGATCGTCCGGATCGACTCGGCCTGCGCCTTGGCCCGGCCGAACACCTTCAGCGTCGGCAGCCCGGCGACCACGTCCAGGAAGTGCCCCGACAGCCGGGAGAGGAGCCGCCACTGGCGGTCCGTCTGCGTCTGGGTGGCCCAGCCGATCAGCGCCATGAAGAGCGGGATGAGCGGCAGGGTGACGACGATGGTCGCGGCCGACACCCAGTCCTCGGTGACGATCCTGGCGAGCACCGCCACCGGCACCACCACCGCGAGCCCCAACTGCGGCAGATAGCGCGAGAAGTAGTCGTCGAGCGCATCCACCCCGCGGGTGGCCAGCGCGACCAGCGAGCCGGTCCGCTGGCCGCTGAGCCACTCGGGCCCCAGCAGGGCCGCCCGTTCGAGAAGCCGTCCCCGCAACTCCGACTTGACCGCGGCGCTCGCCCGGTGGGCGGCCAGCTCGGTCAGCCAGGACACCAGCCCCCGCCCGACCGCGACCGCCCCGAGCAGCAGCAGGGGCGCCCGCAGCCCACCGGCGCCGAGGTCGTCCTGGAACGCCCCCACCACCACTTCGGCGATGAGCATCGCCTGCGCGACGACCAGCCCCGCCCCGACCAGGCCGAGGGCGACGACGGTCGCGAGGAAGAGACGGGTGGCCCGGGCGTATCGGAGCAGTCGCGGGTCGATCGGTTTCACGTGAAACATCCCCTCGAAGGGTCAGGGGGCTACGGATCAGGGGGTGTGTTTCACGTGAAACACACCCCCCGTGCGGACTCAGTGCGTCTCGGCGATGTGCTGTGTGCCGATCCGCTTGCGGAACACCCAGTACGTCCAGCCCTGGTAGAGGAGCACCACCGGGGTCGCGATACCCGCACACCAGGTCATGATCTTCAACGTGTACGGGCTCGACGAGGCGTTGGAGACCGTGAGGTTCCACTCCTCGTGCAGCGAGGACGGCATGACGTTCGGGAAGAGCGTCAGGAAGAGCATCGCCACGGCGGCCGCGATCGTGATGCCCGACAGGGCGAACGACCAGCCTTCGCGACCGGCCTTGATCGCCCCGACTGCCCCGACCAGGGCGACGACCGCGATCACCATCGCGACCAGGCTCTTGGTGTCACCGCGCGAGACCTGCGTCCAGATCAGGAACACAAGCGCCAGTACGGCCGTGACCAGGCCCAGCTTCAGTGCCAGCGCCCGCGACCGCTCGCGGATCTCACCGACGGTCTTCAGAGAGGTGAAGACCGAGCCGTGGAAGGTGAACAGGAACAGCGTCACCAGTCCGCCGAGAATCGCGTACGCATTGAACAGGTCCCAGAAGGTGCCCACGTACTCCTTGTGCGCGTCGATCTTCACTCCGCGCACGATGTTGCCGAAGGCCACGCCCCACAGGAACGCCGGGATCAGCGAGGTCCAGAAGATGGCCTCCTCCCAGTTGCGCTGCCACTTCTCCTCGGGCCGCTTAGCCCGGTACTCGAAGGCCACACCGCGCACGATCAGACAGACCAGGATGATCAGCAGCGGCAGATAGAAGCCGGAGAAGAGCGTGGCGTACCACTCGGGGAAGGCGGCGAAGGTCGCACCGCCCGCGGTCAGCAGCCACACCTCGTTGCCGTCCCAGACGGGTCCGATCGTGTTGATCAGGACCCGCTTCTCCGTACGGTCGCGGGCCAGCAGTTTCGTGAGGATCCCGACTCCGAAGTCGAAGCCCTCCAGGAAGAAGTAGCCGGTCCACAGGACGGCGATGAGTACGAACCAGACGTCGTGGAGTTCCATGCCTCTGTCTCCTCAGCCTCAGTACGAGAAGGCCATCGGCCGGTCGGGGTCGCGGTCGTCCCCGCCGATCTTGGTGGGCGGGTTGAGGTCGGACTCGGTGAGCTCGGGCGGTCCGGCCTTGACGTACTTCGCGAGCAGCCGCACCTCGATCACCGCGAGCACGGCGTAGAGCAGGGTGAAGACGATCATCGAGGTCAGGACCTCGCCCTGCGAGACACCGGGGGAGACCGCGTCACGGGTGCGCAGCACGCCGTAGACGACCCAGGGCTGGCGGCCCATCTCGGTGAAGATCCAGCCCCAGGAGTTGGCGATCAGCGGGAAGCCGAGCGTCCAGATGGCGATGAACCAGTACCAGCCGGTCAGCCGGGTGCCGAGCACCTTGTTCCGGAAGAGGACCAGGTGCGGCACCTCGTCGTCACCGGTCCTGAGGCCGGGTGCCAGCAGGAACTTCTTGCGGGTGAGCCAGAGGCCGACGGCTCCGATGGCGAAGGACGCCATGCCGAAACCGATCATCCAGCGGAAGCCCCAGAAGGTGACCGGGATGTTGGGCCGGTAGTCGCCGGGGCCGTACTTCTGCTGCTCCTGCTTGTTCACGTCGTTGATGCCGGGAACGTACGAGGAGAAGTTGTTGTCGGCGAGGAAGGAGAGCACACCCGGGACCGAGACCTCGACGCTGTTGTGGCCCTCGGCCACGTCTCCGTAGGCGAATATCGAGAAGGGCGCCGACTTCTCGCCGTCCCACAGCGCCTCGGCCGCCGCCATCTTCATGGGCTGCTGCTTGAACATGACCTTGCCGAGCTGGTCGCCGCTGACGGCCGTGAGCAGTCCGCCCACGACGAGCGTGACCAGGCCGAGCCGGAGCGAGGTGCGCATCACCGGGATGTGCTTCTTGCGGCGCAGATGGATGGCGGAGATGCCGACCATGAACGCGCCACCGGTGAGGAAGGCCGCGGTGAGCGTGTGGAAGACGACGACCAGCGTGGTGTCCTGCGTCAGCACGTGCCAGAAGTCGGTGAGCTCCGCGCGCCCGGTGGCCTCGTTGATCTTGTAGCCGACCGGATGCTGCATCCAGGAGTTGGCGGCCAGGATGAAGTACGCGGAGAGGATGGTGCCGATCGAGACCATCCAGATGCAGGCGAGGTGGATCTTTTTCGGCAGCTTGTCCCAGCCGAAGATCCACAAGCCGATGAAGGTCGACTCGAAGAAGAAGGCGATGAGCGCCTCGAAGGCGAGCGGGGCCCCGAAGATGTCACCCACGAACCGCGAGTAGTCGGACCAGTTCATGCCGAACTGGAACTCCTGGACGATGCCGGTGACGACGCCCATCGCGATGTTGATCAGGAAGAGCTTGCCCCAGAACTTCGTCGCCTTGAGGTACTTCTGGTTCTCGGTCCGCACCCACGCGGTCTGCAGCCCGGCCGTGAGCGCGGCGAGCGAGATCGTGAGCGGCACGAAGAGGAAGTGGTAGACGGTGGTGATGCCGAACTGCCATCGCGCCAGCGTTTCCGGCGCCAGAGCCAGATTCACAACGTCATCTCCTTACATCGCCGTGATCACAGCGGCGGTTTGCCCCTCTGATCCCACTGATTCCGGGATGAAGCGGGACACGCTTGTGAACGCGTTCACATTCACAAGCATTATGTCGCACATGCTTCCGTGAGCTTCAGGGGGGGTACCTCTGTGCGGGGTCCGTATGGGGTGAGCTCCCGGGCCCCCACGAGCGCACTGCTCGCGGGGGCACTCCCGATCGTCCTCAGCGCCCGCACCTGCGGCGAGGAGGTCTACATCGGGACCCCGGCCTCCCCTGCGCCGGAGTCGGACGCGCGCGAGGGGGTGGGCCCGAGGCCGACCTGATCCGCCGGACAGGCCCTGGGCCGCGCCGTCCCGGACCGGGCTCGGGGGCCGCAGAGGCCCTAGTTCGCCTTGCGGAAGCCTTCGGCCACCTTCAGGAAGAGGTCGTTGGCCTCGGTCTCACCGATCGTGACCCGCACGCCCTCGCCCGCGAACGGCCGGACCACCACGCCCGCCGCCTCACAGGCCTGCGCGAACTCGACCGTCCGCTCGCCGAGGCGCAGCCAGACGAAGTTCGCCTGCGTCTCGGGCACGGTCCAGCCCTGGCCGACAAGGCCCTCGTACACCCGGGCGCGCTCGCCCACCAACGAGCCGACACGCCCGAGCAGTTCGTCCTCGGCGCGCAGGGAGGCAACCGCCGCGTCCTGGGCGAGCTGGCTGACGCCGAAGGGGACGGCCGTCTTGCGCAGCGCCGCCGCCACCGGCTCGTGGGCGACGGCGAAGCCGATCCGGAGTCCGGCGAGCCCGTACGCCTTGGAGAAGGTGCGCAGCACCGCGACGTTCGGGCGGTCGCGGTAGATCTCCAGCCCGTCCGGCACGTCGGCGTCGCGGACGAACTCCTTGTACGCCTCGTCCAGGACCACCAGCACGTCCGACGGCACCCGGTCGAGGAATCGTTCCAGCTCTGCCCGGCGGACCACGGTGCCGGTCGGGTTGTTCGGGTTGCAGACGAAGATCAGCCGGGTCCGGTCGGTGATCGCCTCGGCCATGGCATCCAGGTCGTGCACATCGCCCGAGGTCAGCGGCACCCTTACGGACGTCGCTCCACTGATCTGGGTGATGATCGGGTACGCCTCGAAGGAGCGCCAGGCGTAGATGACCTCGTCACCGGGGCCGGAGGTGGCCTGGAGCAGCTGCTGGGCGACACCGACCGAGCCCGTGCCGGTGGCGAGGTGGGTGAGCGGCACGCCGAAGCGGTCGGCCAGCTCGTTCATCAGACCGGTGCACGCCATGTCCGGGTAGCGGTTGAAGCTCCCGGCAGCGGTGACGACGCGCTCCATCACCCCCGGCAGCGGCGGGTACGGGTTCTCGTTGGAGGACAGCTTGTACGCGACCGGGCCGCCGGCGGCCGCGGGCCTGCCGGGCTTGTAGGTGGGGATGCCGTCCAGCTCGGCGCGCAGCTTGGGGCTCGTCTCGCTCACCGCAGGTCCTCCTCGACCGTTCCGTCCGTACGAATACTGCACACCTTATGAGGATTCGGCGCCCCTGCGAAGAGCCAAAAGACATCCTCCGGGCGCGGCCGCCCCCCACCCGCCCCGCCCCGGGAGCGTGGGCGCGCGGGAGGGGGAGCGCACCCCGTAAAAGCCGTGCGCCGGTGGCTTGCGCCGTGGCGCGCATCCCTCGTGCAGGTGAGTTGAGACCTCTTCGAAACATCGGGCATTCGGCAGCCTCCCACCGATCGACAACCGCCACCGCAACGCGAATCCGCCCAACTCCCATGCAAATCAAGGCGCTTATCCACTTATGATCATGCAGAAACGTGCCTGTCAACGCGTGCATATGCACGCGGGGCAACTGTCTCGCCTCGCCCTACTATCGGCTCGCCATGACAGCAGCAGGGAAGCACCAGGTGAGCCGGTCAACCGGTCGCCGGCTGGGGAGGGCGGGCATTCGGGACGTTGCCGCCGCCGCCGGTGTCTCCATCACGACCGTCTCCGACGCGCTCAACGGCAAGGGCCGGCTCCCCGACGCCACCCGCCGCCACGTCCGCGAGGTCGCAGACCGGCTGGGCTATCGCCCATCCGCAGCGGCCCGCACGCTCCGTACCGGCAAGTCGGGCTTGATCGGCCTGACCGTGACGACATACGGGGATGAACCTTTCACCTTCACCGAGTTCGCCTATTTCGCCGAGATGGCGAGGGCCGCGACATCCGCCGCGCTCGCGCGCGGCTACGCCCTCGTCATCCTGCCCGCCACCTCACGCCGCAGCCCCGCGGACGTCTGGTCGAACGTCGCCCTCGACGGCACCGTCGTGATCGACCCCTCCGACCAGGATCCCGTCGTCACCGAACTGGTCCGCCAGGGACTTCCGGTGGTCTCCGACGGACGTCCGGCGGGTTCGCTGCCGGTGACCGCGTGGGTCGACAACGACCACGAGGCCGCCGTACTCGAACTGCTCGACCATCTCGCAGCCGCCGGCGCCCGCCGGATCGGCCTCCTCACCGGCACCACCACCGACACCTATACCCGGCTCTCCACCGAGGCGTATCTGAGCTGGTGCGAGCGGGTCGGGCAGGACCCGGTCTACGAGTCCTACCCCGCCCACGACCCGTGCGCGGGCGCCGTCGCGGCCGACCGGCTGCTCGCCCGCCCGGACCGGCCCGACGCCGTGTACGGACTGTTCGACCCCAACGGCACCGATCTACTGGCGGCCGCCCGCAGATACGGGCTGCGGGTGCCCGAGGACCTGCTGCTCGTCTGCTGCAGCGAGTCCACCGTGTACGCGAGCACCGAACCGCCCATCACCACCCTCTCGCTCAAGCCCCGGCGCATCGGCACCGCCGTGGTCCAACTGCTCATCGACGCCATCGAAGGCATCGACCACGGTCACCCGATCGAGCAGGTGATACCGACCGAACTCATCATCCGCACGTCGTCGCAGCGCCGTTCGCCGCGTACGACGGTCAGTCCCCCGCGCTCCCCCGTCGCGGAACCCAGGGGACTCGGCCAGGACCCGAACGTGCCGGACAGGAGCCCCGAGAGCGATGCGGACAAGGACTAGACCAACACATTGGGGGACATAACAACCGGTAAACCAAGGCCGCGCCCGGATTCACCACCCCTGGTGCGTCACACAGCACGAGCCTCATTCCTATGATGGGCGCACGACACCACGGATCCCCGCCCGACCAGGGGGGTCCCACGGTGTACGGCGGCGCGACGGTGGTGGAGGGGTCGATGACTCAGGGGGCCGGTCTGGGACCCGAGCGGACGGAGACGTTGCGTGACTTCCGGGTGCCTCCGTACGCGCAGGCTCCCGCGCATTCCGCGCAGGTCCCTCCGCCGCCCCCACCCGTCGAAATGCCTCCACCGGCGCAGCCGCGCCCTCCTGTGGCAGTGCACCCGGCGGAGGCGTACCCCGCGGACATCCACCCGGGGAACGCCTTCGCCGACGACGAGCCGCCCGAGGGCTACACCCCGACGGCACGCGACCTCCCGGTGATCAACCGGGGGGACACCGTGCAGGTCCGGGTGCAGACCGACCCCGCCCCGGCGCCCCTGCCGGACGGCCTCGGGCCGCTCTACGTCGTGGGCGACGTCCACGGCTACCTCGACGAACTCCTGGCCGCGCTGCGCGAGCAGGGGCTGATCGACGTCGACGCGAACTGGGCCGCGGGCAACGCCCGCCTCTGGTTCCTCGGCGACTTCACCGACCGCGGTCCCGACGGCATCGGCGTCATCGACCTGGTGATGCGGCTGTCGGCCGAGGCCGCGGCCGCCGGCGGCTACTGCAAGGCCCTCATGGGCAACCACGAGCTGCTCCTGATCGGCGCCAAGCGTTTCGGTGACACCCCGGTCAACTCCGGTGCGGGCACCGCCACCTTCCAGGCCGCCTGGCTGCTCAACGGCGGCCAGAAGGCCGACATGGACCGCCTCCAGGACGTCCATCTGCAGTGGATGTCCCGCCTCGACGCGATCGAGCAGGAGGACGGGCATCTGCTGATGCACTCCGACACCACCGCGTACCTGGAGTACGGCGACTCCATCGAAGCCGTGAACGACACCGTGCACGCGCTGCTCACCCGCAACGACGCCGACGAATGCTGGGACCTGTTCCGGAAGTTCACCAAGCGCTTCGCCTTCCGCGACGACGGCGGCCCCCAGGCCGCCCGCGAGCTGCTCTCGGCGTACGGCGGGCAGCGAGTGGTCCACGGACACAGCCCGATTCCCTACCTCCTGGGCGAAGTGGGCACCGAAGACGGCGAGGAAGACTCCCGTCCGGTCGTGGAGGGCCCGCATGTGTACGCGGACGGCCTCGCCATCGCCATGGACGGTGGGGTGACCATGGCCGGAAAACTGCTGGTCGTGCAGTTGCCTCTGCATGACTGACGCGTAATCGGGAAAGCACCGGCTCGGGCGGCAGCAAGGTGATTTCGGAAACACCCTGTCACCCCGTGCCGTAACCGCTCTACCATCGGCTTATCCGTAGCAGGCTCTCCTCCGTTTCCGCCCGATTGCCCGTTCGTCAGGCGGGCTTTCCGGCCCTACGGAGCATCGGGGGATGCACATGAACAGCGCTCCGCACCTGCTGACCGAGGACCGCCCGGAGTTCGAGCGGATCCTCGACGACGCACTGCGCACCGCGCCCGACCGGCCCGAGCTGGCCGGCGTAGGAGTACGGCTCAACACCGAGCAGTTGCGCACCATGGTGCTCAACGCCGGTGCCCTCGTCTCGGCGGCCGCGGCGGCCGAGTACGACCACTACGTCAGGGTGCGCGAGGAGTTGCGCACGCCCTCCACCCCCGCGCTCACATCGGAACGCGGCTCGGTGATGACGCCTCCGGTGGTCGACAGCCCGGAATCCACCTCGGGTGCGGGCGTCGGCGCGGTCGTCGCGGTGCTGGCACCCGTCCTCTCCGGGACCGCCGCCGCGATCTTCCTGTTGGTGGGCTACGTCCTGAAGATGCTCAACCCCGAGCCCGCCTTCGCCGACACTTTACTGACCGCCGGCTGGTTCTTCGGAGCGCTCACCGCGGCCGCGATACTCGCCGCCGCGATCAGCCTCCTGCTCACCGCGCTCCGCAACGGCGCCACCCAGGTCGTCGCCGAGCCGGAGGAGACCGAGGTGGGCGACGAGAGAACACAGGAGGTCTCCCGGGCCCGTGACGCATGGCGCCACGCCCTGGTGGAGCGGGGCATCTACCCGTTCCTGCGTGAGGCGCTGGCCGACCCGGGCGCCGGTCCGGGCGTACCGAGGCGCCGCTCGGCGGGCCGGATACCGAGCCTCGGCTACGACCGGCCCGACTTCGACAGTCCGGGCGACTCGTCCACCGGGACCCGCCCCAGCTTCACCAGCCCGGACTTCACCAGTCCCGACTTCGGGGGCCCCGAACACCAGCCGGAGTGACCGGCTTGGGGGCGCCCGTTTCACGTGAAACCGCTGGGACCCCACCGGGAAACCACCGGCACCTTCGTTTCACGTGAAACCACGGCCGCGCATGTTTCACGTGAAACAGGGATCGCTGTTTCACGTGAAACATCGGTACGCGTACGTCACTCCGCGATCGGCAGATAGACGCGGTTGCCCGCCTCGGCGAACTCCTTGGACTTCTCCGCCATTCCGGCCTCGATGTCTCCCGCCGCCAGATCCCCGCCGTGCTCGCGCCGGATGTCCTGCGAGATCTTCATCGAGCAGAACTTCGGCCCGCACATCGAGCAGAAGTGAGCGGTCTTCGCCGGCTCGGCGGGCAGCGTCTCGTCGTGGAACTCGCGCGCGGTGTCAGGGTCGAGGGCCAGATTGAACTGGTCCTCCCAGCGGAACTCGAAGCGGGCGTCCGAGAGCGCGTCGTCCCAGTCCTGCGCGCCCGGGTGTCCCTTGGCGAGGTCGGCCGCGTGCGCCGCGATCTTGTAGGTGATGACGCCCGTCTTGACGTCGTCGCGGTTCGGCAGGCCCAGGTGCTCCTTGGGCGTGACGTAGCAGAGCATCGCGGTGCCCCACCAGGCGATCATCGCGGCACCGATGCCGGAGGTGATGTGGTCGTACGCCGGGGCGACGTCGGTGGTCAGCGGGCCGAGCGTGTAGAACGGCGCCTCTTCGCAGATCTCCTGCTGGAGGTCGATGTTCTCCTTGATCTTGTGCATCGGGACGTGTCCCGGGCCCTCGATCATCGTCTGCACGTTGTGGCGCTTGGCGATCGTGTTGAGCTCACCGAGCGTGCGCAGCTCGGCGAACTGCGCCTCGTCGTTGGCGTCCGCGATGGAGCCCGGGCGCAGACCGTCGCCCAGGGAGTACGTCACGTCGTACGCCGCGAGGATCTCGCAGAGCTCCTCGAAGTTCTCGTACAGGAACGACTCCTTGTGGTGCGCGAGGCACCAGGCGGCCATGATCGAGCCGCCGCGCGAGACGATGCCGGTCTTGCGGCGGGCGGTGAGCGGCACATACCGCAGGAGCACCCCGGCGTGGACCGTCATGTAGTCGACGCCCTGCTCGGCCTGCTCGATGACCGTGTCCTTGTAGACGTCCCAGGTCAGCTCCTCGGCGCGGCCGTCGACCTTCTCCAGCGCCTGGTAGAGCGGCACGGTGCCGATCGGGACGGGGGAGTTACGCAGCACCCACTCGCGGGTGGTGTGGATGTTGCGGCCGGTCGAGAGGTCCATGACCGTGTCGGCGCCCCAGCGGGTGGCCCAGGTCATCTTGTCGACCTCCTCCTCGATGGAGGAGGTGACGGCGGAGTTGCCGATGTTGGCGTTGACCTTCACCAGGAACCGCTTGCCGATGATCATCGGCTCGATCTCGGGGTGGTTGACGTTGGCGGGCAGCACCGCGCGCCCGGCCGCGATCTCCTCGCGCACGACCTCGGGCGAGACGTTCTCGCGGATCGCGACGTACTCCATCTCCGGGGTGACCTCGCCCCGGCGGGCGTACGCGAGCTGGGTGACGGCCTGCCCGCCACGGCCCCGGCGCGGCTGGCGCGGGCGGCCCGGGAACACCGCGTCGAGGTTCTTCAGGCCGCCGCGCGGCGAGGTGTGCTTGATGCCGTCGTCCTCGGGGCGCGCGGGGCGGCCCGCGTACTCCTCGGTGTCGCCGCGCGCGATGATCCAGTTCTCCCGGAGCGGGGCGAGTCCCCGGCGGACGTCCGTCTCGATGTTCGGGTCGGTGTACGGCCCGGACGTGTCGTACAGCGTGACGTCCTTGCCATTGGTGAGGTGAACCTGGCGGACCGGCACCCGGAGGTCGGGGCGCGAGCCCTCGACGTATCCCTTGTGCCAGCCGATGGACTTCCCGGCCCCGCTCTGATTCGAGGCAGGCGTGCGTGCGTCCTGAACGGTCATGAGACCTACTCCCTACGCCGGCATTACCCGGTAACAGGTTCGGCGGTCGGCGCAGCCGCTTCCGTACGGTTCGTACGGCTTTCAGCGCCCTCTCAGCCCGGTGCTCCGAGCTCCCGCGTGTGCAAAGGTGTCACCACGCTAGCGCCATCGCCAGCGCGCTGAACAGAGGGGCCCCGCCGTCTTGCGATGATCGGGCGGTGACGTCAGCAGAGCAGCCCCCCGAAGACGCCCACGGACACCCACACGGCCAGACCTCTGGGCACACGCACAGCCACGGTCCCGCGGCGCCCGTCTCGAAGCATCTCCGCAAGGTGATCGCCGCCGTGCTGATCCCGTTCTCGGTCGCGGTGCTCGTCGGCCTGGCCGTGCTGTGGCCCGGGGGATCCCCGTCCCACCAGCGCACCGGAGTCGGCTTCGACCGCCAGACCCAGCAGGCGAAGGTCGTCGCCCTCCAGAAGGTCGACTGCAAGTCGGTCAACGCCGGTCAGACGCCGTCGAACGGCGACACCTCAACCGCCGAGGGCCAACAGGCCGGGCGCTCACAGCGGGGCCTGTGCGCCAAGGCGACGGTCGAGGTCACCAGCGGCAAGGAGAAGGGCCGCACCTTCACCGAGATCGTCCAGCCGGACGCCCCGCGCCAACTGCACAAGGGGCAGGGCGTGATCGTCGCGTACGCCCCCGACGCCCCGCACGACCTGCAGTATTCGGTGACGGATGTGAACAGGCGGCTCCCGATGGCGCTGCTCGCGGGGATCTTCGCGCTCGCGGTCGTGGTCGTCGGCCGGCTGCGCGGGGTGATGGCGCTCGTCGCGCTGGTCGTCTCGTTCGCCGTGCTGACCCTGTTCATCCTCCCGGCGATCCTCCAGGGCTCCAATCCGCTGCTGGTCGCGGTGGTGGGTTCGAGCGCGATCATGCTGATCGCGCTGTACATGTGCCACGGCCTGTCGGCGCGCACCTCGGTCGCCGTGCTCGGCACGCTGGTCTCGCTCGTCCTGATCGGGCTGCTCGGGTCGCTCTTCATCGGCTGGGCCTCGCTGACCGGCAACACCGACGACAACACCGGCCTGATCCACGCGCTGTACCCGAACATCGACATGTCCGGTCTGCTGCTGGCCGGCGTGATCATCGGATCGCTCGGGGTGCTCGACGATGTGACGGTCACCCAGACGTCGGCGGTCTGGGAGCTCCACGAGGCCAATCCGACGATGGGCCCGCGCGGGCTGTACCGGGCAGGCATCCGGATCGGCCGCGACCACATCGCGTCGGTGGTCAACACCCTGGTCCTGGCATACGCCGGCGCGGCGCTGCCGCTGTTGCTGCTGTTCTCCATCGCGCAGAGCAGCGTGGGGACGGTGGCCAACAGCGAGTTGGTCGCCGAGGAGATCGTCCGGATGCTGGTGGGATCGATCGGCCTGGTGGCCTCGGTCCCGTTGACCACCGTACTCGCGGCGCTGGTGGTCTCGGCCGACCGACCGGCCGTCGCGGCCGGCGGGCCCGTGCGGCGCGGACGGGGCCGGCGCCGCAAGAAGTAGGCGGCGCTCAGCCCGCGTTCTGCTCCTCGGCCAGGATCCGTCCCAGCGCCTCGTCCAGATGTCCGTCGAAGTCGCCGAGCGCGCGCTCCTGTCCCAGCGGTACGAGCTTGTCGGTGCGGTCGAGGAAGGCCACCAGCGGGCCGGCCCCGGCCCGGAAGAGCGCCCGTTCGCCGCCCACCTGGAGGCGGATGTGGACGCCGCGGAGCTCCTCGGGGCAGGAGGGCGCGATGTGCACGTCCCCTTCGCCAGTGGGGGTGTTGATGCCGTCGAGCAGCAGTTCCCGCCCGAATGTCCAGGTCACGGGTTCGTCGCCGGGAAGGTGGAAGGTCATGTGGACGGCGTACGGATCGTCGCCGCGGTACGTGAGCTCCACCGGGATCCTGAAGGAGAGCTCCTCGGAGACGAGGAAGCTCATCATGACCTCTGCCAGGACCTCACGCATCATGTACCCCGCTGTAGCTGAAATGGCCAGGAATGATCCCCCCTGGCCCTCTTGACGCAATCGTGCTGGAAGCGCTAACAGATCACAAGGAGTGAGTTTTCAGATACTGATAGAGAACGCGAGGGAACTGAGGAGACGACCGACTTCGCCGCGGAGCTGCTCGATCGCCGGAATCAGGCGTTCTTGCTGGTGGAGGGGGAGGGAGATGGCCACGGTGGCGGCTCCGGAACCCGCCGTGATCGGGATGGCCGCGCAGACCGTACCCAGGGCGTACTCCTGTCGTTCGACGACGGGCTGCATACGCTCCGTAGCCGCGAGGCGGTCCAGGAGGGCCCTGCGGTCGCGTACGGAGTAGGGAGTGACCGCGCGGACAGGGTGCCGTTTCAGATGGTCCTCGCGGGCCTTCTCGTCGAGTTGGCTCAACAGGCACTGGCCGATGGCGTGCGCGTGCCCGGTCTCCCGGAAGTCGGCCCACTCCTCGACGGCCGGGGCCGAGGGCGTGTCGGCCACTCCGGCGATCTCGATCTCACCCTCGCGGTAGACCGCGAAGTAGACGGGGACCCCGATGGCGTCGCGCCACTCCGCGAGAGAGCGGCTGATCTTGGTGCGACGATTCTGCATCGCGCCGCCGTCCGCCAGCCTCTCGGCCGCCTCGCCGAAGAGGAACACACCGTTCTCCCTGCGCAGATAGCCCTCGTGGGTGAGGGTGCGCAGCAGGTGGTACGCGGTGGGAAGCGGCAGCCCGGCCTCCCGCGCCAGCTGTTTGGCAGGAGCGCCGTCCACATGGGCGCCCACGGCCTCCAGCAGGCGCAACGCCCGCTGGACCGAACCGATCAGGGTAGGGATACCGGCGTTCGCAGCCGTGGCCACAGGTCACCCCCAGGCGTGCTGACGGGCAAGGGGGCCCGCCCGAGGCAGCAGAGGTTTTCACCATAACGGCCGCCTCCGGCGCCATGAGGGGTTTGGCCTATCCGTCCCTCAGCCGGGCTAATCCTGGGTCGTTCTGTACGAGCGCTGTGCCTTTACGGGACCGCACCCGTACAAATGCGCGCTGCCGCCTACCAGTCGCCGCGCGAGGACGACGAGGACATGAACCGCCGGACGACGTAGATGAGACCGCCGACCAGGGCCACGAAGATCAGCGCCTTGAAGAGCAGTCCGAACAGGAAGCCGACCACACTGGCGATGAGACCGCCGAATACGACCAGCGCGATGACGGGCACGGCGACCCACTTCACCCACCAGGGCATCCCCGTGAATATCTCCCGTGCGGCCATCGTCCTTACCTCTTTCGTACTCGTGATTCTCCTGAAGTCTCGGGCTGCTGCCTTCGACACCCTCGATGCTAGGGGCGCGGGGGTGCCGAACGGGGGCCTCGCAGCCCTTGGTCTCCCCTGACCGGCCCCCTAGGGAATCCCGGCGGTCGCCCTCAGCTCTCGGGGGGAGAGAAGACGACCAGAACCCGCAGGTCCTCGACGATGTGGTGGAACCGGTGGGCGACCCCGGCCGGCACATGGACGACGCTGCCCCGCGCCACCTCGGTGGTCTCCAGGCCGACCGTGATGGACGCCCGGCCGCTCACCACGAAGTAGATCTCGTCCTGGGCGTGCGGCTTCTGCGGGTCGTGGTCACCCGCGTCCAGTGCGTAGAGCCCGGCCGACATGTTCCTTTCCCGCAGAAACTGCAGGTACGCGCCGTCGTTTGCGGCGCGCTCCGCCTCAAGTTCGTCAAGCCGGAATTGCTTCATCGCCGTCCGCCCCTGCTCTGATACCGATCACGTCTGCCACGATCAGACACATGAAGAATTTCGTAGTCAAGACGCTCGCCAACGCGGCGGCCCTGGCCGTGGCCATCTGGCTGGTTCAGGACATCACGCTCACCGGTGACAGCACCGGCAAGAAGGCCCTGACGCTGGTTCTGGTCGCGCTGCTCTTCGGCGTGGTGAACTTCATCGTCAAGCCGGTCGTGAAGCTCCTCTCGCTCCCGCTGTTCATCCTCACGCTCGGCCTGATCACCTTTGTGATCAACGCCCTGATGCTGCTGCTCACCTCGTGGCTGGCCGGGAAGCTCGACCTCAACTTCCATGTCGAGGGCTTCTGGACCGCGCTGCTCGGCGGCCTGATCATCTCGATCGTGTCCTGGGCGCTGAACGTCGTCCTGCCCGACGACAAGGACTGAGGGGAGCGCGGATGACCTCCGGTGTGAACCCTCCCCGGGCGCCGGGTGACGGCACCAGAGCGGTGCGGGCCGGGCTCCCGGACCCGGTGGCGTACGAACCCCCGCTGCCGGGGCCGGTGTTCGCCGCGCACTTCCACCTCCCGGGCGAGGCCGTGGGCCCCTACACCTACGGCCGGGACACCAATCCGACCTGGACCCATCTGGAGCGCGCCCTCGCCGAGCTGGAGTCCCCGGACGCGCCCGCCGAGGCGGTCGTGTTCGCCTCCGGCATGGCCGCGGTCTCGGCGGTCCTGCTCGCCCACGCGCGCGTGGGCGACGCCGTGGTCCTGCCGGACGACGGCTACCAGGCGCTGCCCCTGGTGCGCGAGCAGCTCGCCGCGTACGGAGTCGAGGTGCGCACCGCGCCGACCGCGGGCGACGCCCAGCTGGACGTTCTGGACGGCGCGGCCCTCCTGTGGATCGAGACGCCCTCCAACCCGGGCCTGGACGTCTGCGACATCCGGCGGCTGGCGCGGGCCGCCCACGACACGGGCGCGCTGGTCGCGGTCGACAACACGCTGGCGACACCGCTCGGCCAGCGCCCGCTGGAGCTCGGCGCGGACTTCGCGGTGGCCAGCGGCACCAAGGGCCTCACCGGCCACGGCGATCTGCTGCTCGGCTATGTGGTCTGCCGGGACACCGAGCTCGCCGCGCGCGTACGTAAATGGCGCAAGGTCGTCGGGGCGGTTCCCGGGCCGATGGAGGCCTGGCTGGCGCACCGCTCGCTGGCCACGCTCCAGCTGCGCGCGGACCGGCAGTCGGCGAACGCGCTGGCCGTGGCCGAGGCGCTGGCGGAGCGCCCCGAGGTGAGCGGGGTGCGCCATCCCGGGCTGCCGTCCGACCCCGCGCACCGGCAGGCGGCCTCGCAGATGCGCCGCTTCGGCTGTGTCGTCTCCTTCGACCTGCCCGACCGTGCGTACGCGGAGCGGTTTCTGGCGGCGCTGCGGCTGGTGGACGACGCCACGAGCTTCGGCGGGGTGCGCTCCACGGCCGAGCGGCGCGGCCGCTGGGGCGGTGACAAGGTCGCGGAGGGCTTCATCCGCTTCTCCGCCGGGGCCGAGGACACCGCGGACCTCGTCGCCGACGTACGGCGGGCGCTGGACGAGGCCTCGGCCGCCGGGGCATGAGACAGGCGGTCCGAGCCTCCCCCCTCATGGCTCGGACCGCCCCGGTTCCACGCGCGAAGAACCGTGCCACCAAGGCTAGTTGACTCTGTGTCAGTGTCCAATCACGGTAGCGACAGAGACCTATCGACATATTTATAGTTGTGTCCGGCCGGGGACGCTGTGAGGCAGTTCGGGACGGGAGGGCACCCATGGACCTCGCCCTGCTGCGCACGTTCGTCACGGTCCATCGCGCGGGCTCCTTCACCCGGGCCGCCGCCCTGCTCGGCCTCTCGCAGCCGGCCGTCACCAGCCAGATCCGCACTCTGGAGCGGCAGTTGGGGCGCCCGCTGTTCCTGCGCCAGGCGCGCGGGGTGACACCGACGACGGTCGGCGACGAACTGGCTCAGCGCGCCGCTCCGCATCTGGACGCGCTGGTCGAGATCGCGGAGTCCGGCTCGTACGAGGAGTCGGGTGTACGCACCCTCCATCTCGCCGGACCGCCGGAGTTCACCTCGCTGCTTGCCCTGCCCGCACTGACCTCCCTCGTCCCGCAGGGGCTCGCGCTACGGGCCTCCTTCGGCAACGCCGAGGAGACCCTGGAGGGCCTGGCCGCGGGCCACCACGACCTGGCCATCGCCACCGCCCGCCCCCGTGGCCGGCTGCTCAGCGCCACCCCGCTCTGCGACGAGGAGCACGTGCTGGTCGCCGGAGTGCGCTGGGCCTCACGGGTCGCGCCGGGGGCGCTGCGGCGCGGAGGCCCCGGCGTACTGGAGCACATTCCGGTGGTGGAGGTGCACGAGTCGCTCCCGCTCGTCTCGCGCTACTGGGCCGCGGTCTTCGACACCAAGCCGGCCGCCGCGGGCACGGTGATCGCGCCCGACCTGCGGGCGGTCCTGGAGACGGTGACGGCCGGGGCCGGGCTGGCTGTACTGCCGCGATATCTCTGCGAGGGGGCGCTGGAGCGCGGCGAACTGGTGGCCCTGCTCGACCCTCCGGTGCCCCCGCTGCGGACCTACTTCCTGGCGGTGCGCACCGGCACGCTCGCCCTGCCGCACATCGCGCGGGCGCAGGAGTGGCTGCTGCGCGCCGCGGTCGACTGGAGCTGAGAGAGTTTCGCGGGCGCCGCCACGGGCCACATTTCTCCCATGACCGTCCGACCCGTGGTCAAGCGCACCGCACGAGCCGTCCTGCTGGACGGCGATGACCTGATCCTGATCAAGCGCACCAAGCCCGGCATGGATCCCTACTGGCTCACCCCCGGCGGCGGTGTCGAGCCGGAGGACTCCACCGTCGTCGAGGCCCTGCACCGCGAGGTGCACGAGGAACTCGGCGCGAAGATCACCGATGTGGTGCCCTGCTTCGTCGACACCGTCGAGCACATCGGCGCCGACGGCGGGGCGACCGGCGTGAAGGTGCAGCACTTCTTCGTCTGCCGGCTCGACTCCATGGACGAATCCCTGCGGCACGGCCCCGAAGTGGACGAGCCGTGCGGCGAGTACGAGATCGTACGGATCCCGTTCACCCGCGTCGGCATCGCCTCCGTCCACCTCGTACCGCTGTCGCTGCGGCACTACCTCGACGGCAACATCGAGGGCGTCCGCGCGATGCACGCGCCCGACCTGGGCTGATCCCCCACCGGGTGCGCGGCCCTCGGCCATGCGCCGCGCCTCGGCCGTGCGCCGCGCCTCAGTCGTTCGCCGCGACGAGCTCCTCGACGGAGTCGTGCCGGATGCGGTCGGAGGGGATCCCGATGTCCCGCAGAGTGGTCACGCCGCTGCGGATCATCCCCGGTGGCCCGGACACATAGGCGTCGTACGAGTTCCACGGCCCGTACTCGCGCACCGCCTCCGGGAGCCGCCCGCCGAGCCCCCGGCCCGGCCCTCCCGAGATCACCGGCCGCACCGACAGCCAGGAGTGCGCCTGCTGCATCCGCAGCAGGGTGTCGATGTCGTAGAGGTCGTGGTTGCTGCGGGCGCCGTAGAAGACCTCGACGGGCCGCCGCTCGCCGTACCGGGCGACGTCCTCGACCAGCGCCTTGATGGGCGCTATGCCGGTGCCGCCGCCCAGACAGAGCAGGCCGTTGTCGGTGGTGTGGTCGACCACCATCGACCCGGCGGGCGGCCCCAGGCGCAGGGTGTCCCCGGGGCGGGCGCGGTGGACCAGCGCGCCGGAGACCCAGCCGGCGGGCACCGCCTTGACGTGCAGCGACAGCAACCCGTCTGCGCGGGGCGCCGAGGCCAGTGAGTAGTGCCGCCAGATCCGCGGCCACCAGGGTGTCTCCAGCGTCGTGTACTGCCCGGCCAGAAAGGGGTACGGCTGGTCCGGGCGGAGAGTCACCACCGCGATGTCCGGGGTCCTCAGATCGTGCGAGACGACCTCGGCGTACCACCAGGCGGGCCGCCTCAGCTCGTCATCGTCGGCCGCGTCGATCATGATCTGCGACATCGTCGTGTACGCCCGGACCCAGGCGGCCTGGGTCGCCTCGTCCCAGGTCTTCACGGCGTACCGGACCAGCGCCCCGATCAGCGCCTCTCCGACGGCCGGATAGTGCTCGGGCCGGGTGCCGTACTTACGGTGGCCCCGGCCCAGCTGGCGAAGATATTCAGTGAGTGTGGCGGTGTTCTCCAGATGCTCGGCGGCCGTGAGCAGCGCCTTGAGCAACCGGTCCCGCTGGGTGTCCATCGCTGCCGGAAAGAGCGTGCGCAGCTCTGGATCGCCTATGAAGAGCAGTGCGTAGAAATACGACGTGACCTTGTCCGCTAAAGGTGCGATCTCCGCGAGTGTGCGGCGTATCAGCACAGCGTCGGTCGACGTGTTGGTCGGAGCGTTCATCCCTTGTCTCGCCTCGAACCTCTGGCCGCAGTTACCGACGTCCGGGAGTCCCGTCCCTCCCGTACCGGAGCATGTCAGCTTCAGTGAGGCCGCGGGGACAAATAGCAGGAATCCCGGGTACCCGAACCCGCATTCCCGTTAGGCTCGTGTGACCTGTGCCAGCGCGTAGGCCTCACGGAGGTCGCCCCCGGTGTAGGTGTGCGTGGCCCTTCCGGCGAGATGGCGGTCGGCGTTCACGGCGACGGAGACGGGCACCGCGGCGAAGAGTTCCATGTCCGACATCGAGTCCCCGTACGCGACACAGTTCGCACGGCTCACCCCGAACTCTGCGCGCAGCCGCTCGGCGACCGTCACCTTCGCGGCGGCGCTGAGGATCCCGGCCGGGTCGACGGGCCGGGTGAAGGGCACCTCGGGGAACGCGGAGCCGTGCGCGGCATGGGCTCCCCACTCCAGCAGCCGCTCGACGAAGAACGACGGCGAGAGCGAGATCACTGCGCAGTAGTCGGCGCCCTCCCGGATCTCCCGCCACACCTCCTGGATCCCGGCGAGCCAGGGCGCCGAGACGAAAGCCGCCGCCACATGTGCCTCTGTCAGGCCCGACCAGAGCTCGTGCACCCGCATTGCGTAGTGGGGCGACCCGATCAGACCGCCGGACAGCTCCCTCTCCAGCTCGCCGATCTCCTCCAGCAACCCGAGCTGCCGGGATATCTCGACCGGCGCGGCGGATCCCCGGATGAGGGTCCCGTCGAGGTCGAAGAGATGAAGTCTCGCCATGTGTCGAGAGGCTAGTACCCCTGGTCACGCCCGCGCACCGGGCAACCCCGGCCCGGAGTCTGGGTCATCCAGGGCCGCCATGTTTCACGTGAAACAACGCCTTCGCTCCACGTTTCACGTGAAACATCCGGGTGGAGGCTGACAGAGCGTGGCCGAAAGCAACGTGCTGTATGCGCAAAACGGTGGACGAAGTGCGGGTCCATCGGACAGCCTGATCCCCATGCCCTCACCGCTCGACGAGCTTCCGATCCGCCGCCTGACCATTGACGACCTCGTTTCCTGCGCCAACCTCTCCGAGGACCGCGGCTGGCCGCGCGAGGAGCACAAGTGGGGCCTGCTGCTCACAGCGGGAAGGGGCTACGGCATCGACGACCCGGATGACAAAGGGCTGGTCACCGCCTGTGTGGTCACCTCGTACGCTGATCTCGCCGCCATTGGAATGGTCCTGGTGGCCGAGAAGCACGCACGGCTGGGCGTGGGGCGGCGGCTGATGCGGCACGTTCTGGCCGAGCTGGGCGACCGGCCGGTCACGCTGCACGCCACGCCGTCCGGGCAGCCGCTCTACGAACAGCTGGGCTTCGAGACCACCGGCCGCGCCGAGATGATCTGTGGCCACTTCCGTCCCTCGGGCCTGGCCCCCACCGTGGCGACCCGCCCCGCTACCGCCGAGGACCTGCCCGCCATCCTGCGGCTGGACGCCGATGTCTTCGGCCGCGACCGCACTCATGTGATCACCCGGCTGCCCGCCTTCGCCGACCAGCTGCGGGTCGCCGAGGATTCCGGGGGCGTCATCGGCTATGCGGCGGCCTGGCCGAACATGGAGACCCATGTCGTGGGTCCGCTGGTGGCGCGTGACACCGAGACCGCGAAGGCCCTGGTCGCCTCGCTCGCCGCGGCCACGGACCGCCCGCTGCGCACCGATGTCGACGTCCGCCACGAGGAGTTGCTCGACTGGCTGAAGGCGAACGGTCTGGAACCGATCGCCTTCAACGCGGTGATGACCCGCAACATCCCCGGTCTGCCCGGCGACTGGGCCCGTCGCTTCGCACCGCTGACGGTCGCCGCGGGCTGAACACCGGCCTGCGTCGGCGGTGGCCCGGCGGCGGACTCGACAGGGGCTCAGACGAGCCGCTGGACGGCCTCCATGGCGAAGCCGTGGTCCTGCTCGGGGGATCCGCCGCCCACACCGATCGCCCCGATCAGCCTGCCGTCGCGGTGGACGGGGACGCCGCCCGCGATGAAGAGCAGCGGCCGGTCGAGCGCGGTCGGCAGGGTGTGGAAGAGCCCACCGGGCTGGACCGCGTCGACGAGGTCGGCGGTCGCGGTGCCGAGCTGGAGCGCGGTGTACGCCTTGCGGGTGCTGGTCTCGCCCGCGATCAGTACGGCGCGGTCGTCGCGGCGGAAGGCCAGCAGATGGCCGCCCGCGTCGAGCACGGTGACGGCGACCGTGGCCCCGGCCTCCTCAGCGGCGGCACGGGCCGCCTCCACCAGGGCTTCGGCGCCCTGGATGGTGAGCGGGGCGACTGCGGTGGTGGTCATGAGGGGTGACTCCTTGGTGCGGTAGAGCGGTTGGTCAGGGGCGACCGGGATGCTTCGGAGCCGGTCAGTGGTGCGCCGCAGCGACGCCGACCGGCTCGGCCGCGGTGCCCGTGAGGATCCGGCTGTCCGTCCGCGTACGGCGTTCCAGCGCGCTGGAGACGACGGCGAGGACGACCGCCGAGGCGGCGAGCGTGGCACCGACCCAGTTCGGGGCGGTGTAGCCGAGTCCGCCGGCGATCACGAGCCCGCCGAGCCAGGCGGAGAGTGCGTTGCCGAGGTTGAAGGCGCCGATGTTCACGGCGGAGGCGAGGGTGGGGGCGCCCGCGGCCTGGTCCAGGACCCGCTTCTGCAGCGGCGGTACGGTCGCGAAGCCGAGCGCGCCGATCAGGAAGACGGTGACAGCCGAGGCCGTCTTGTCGTGGGCGGTGAGGGTGAACAGGGCCAGCACGACGGCGAGGCCGCTCAGCGACACGTAGAGCATCGGCATCAGAGCCCGGTCGGCGAACCGGCCGCCGATCAGGTTCCCGGCGACCATGCCGAGGCCGAAGAGGACCAGCAGCCAGGTGACGGAGCCGTCCGCGTAGCCGGTGACATGGGTCATCATCGGCGTGATGTAGGTGATCGCGGCGAAGACGCCGCCGAAGCCCAGCACGGTCATCGCCATGGCAAGCAGCACCTGGACGTTGCGGAACGCGGCGATCTCGTGGCGCAGGCGGACGCCCTCGGCCTTGGGCATGTCGGGGACGAGCTTGGCGACGCCAAGCAGCCCGACCACACCGAGTGCGGCCACGATGAAGAACGTCGTACGCCAGCCGATCTGCTGGCCGACCAGCGTGCCCAGCGGGACGCCGATGACATTGGCCACGGTCAGGCCGGTGAACATCATCGCGATGGCGCCGGCCTTCTTCTCCGGGGCGACCAGATCGGCCGCGACGACCGAGCCGATACCGAAGAACGCGCCGTGCGCCAGGGAGGCGACGATCCGCCCGGCCAGCATCAGTCCGAAGACGGGGGCGACGGCGGAGAGCACGTTGCCGACGATGAAGAAGCCCATCAGCAGCATCAGCATGCGCTTGCGGGAGATCCTGGTGCCCAGGACGGTCATCAGCGGGGCGCCGAGCACCACGCCGAGCGCGTATCCGGTCACCAGGTAGCCGGCCATGGGGATGGTCACGTCGAAGGTGTCGGCCACCTCCGGCAGCAGGCCCATGATCACGAATTCGGTGGTGCCGATACCGAACGCCCCGATGGCCAGGGCTAGGAGCGCGAGTGGCATGGGATGTTCACCCTTCCGGGAGATTGCACGAGCGCCTTACAAGCGTCCACAATAATTGCAGACGCGGATTAATTGCAAACGCGGGCTATTGCACTCGTGACCTATCCTGGTCTCAAGCCGCTCCGGACGGAGGACAGACGCATGACCGCGACGGACCCCGCACTCACCGCCCTCTCCCAGGGCTGGTGCGCCCTCTCCCTGCTGCACGGAAGGATCGAGGCCCATATCGAGCGGGCCCTGCAGTCGGGACACGAGCTGAGCGTGCGCGAGTACTCGCTCCTGGACGTCCTCAGCCGCCAGCACAGCGGCCCGGGCGGCCATCTGCAGATGAAGCAGGTCGCGGACGCGGTCGTCCTCAGCCAGTCCGCCACCACCCGGCTGGTCACCCGCCTGGAGGACCGCGGCCTGCTGACCCGGTACCTCTGCGACACCGACCGGCGCGGGATCTACACGGACGTCACGGAGTCCGGCCAGGAGCTGCTCTCCGGGGCCCGGCCCACCAATGACCGCGCGCTGCGCGAGGCGCTCGACGAGGCCGCGCGGAACCCGGAGCTCGCCCCGCTGGTCAGGGCCGTCGAGGAACTCCGCGTCCCCGCGTAGTCTCCGGTCCATGAGCGATCTTGAGATAAGGCCGGCGGCGCCCCAGGACATCCCGGCGATCGTGGCGATGCTCGCCGATGACCCGCTGGGCGCCCAGCGGGAGTCGCCGGACGACCTCGCCCCCTACCTCGCCGCCTTCGAGCGACTGGCCAAAGACCCCAACCAGCACCTGGTCGTCGCCGTCCGCGACAACCAGGTCGTCGGCACACTCCAGCTGACCGTCGTCCCGGGGCTGTCCCGGCGCGGCGCCACCCGCTCGATCATCGAAGGCGTACGCATCCACGCCGATGAGCGCGGCAGCGGCCTCGGCACCCGGCTCATCGAGTGGGCCGTCGGGGAATCCGGGCGCCTGGGCTGCCAGTTGGTCCAGCTGACGTCGGACGCCACCCGGATCGAAGCCCACCGCTTCTATGAGCGACTGGGCTTCGAGGCGTCCCATCTGGGCTTCAAGAAAGCCCTCTGAGCCTCCGGAACCGGAACTCGCCGAGCACCCCGGGGGCACGTGGGCACGTGGGCCACGTTTCACGTGAAACATCAGACCCCGCGCCAGCCCTCGGGGTCGACACCTCCGGGGACCACCTCGCCCGGCCCGTACGGCTCCCGGGTGAAGGCGAACGACCCCAGGTCGAGATGGCTCACCGAACCGTCCGGGCGGCGCACCGCCCGCAGGATCTCGCCCTTGTAGTAGCCGTTGAGACCGATCCAGGTGCCATCGGCCCGAGCTTCGAACCTCGCCGCACGGCCGGTTCCGCGCAGCGGCTCCAGCGCCACCATGCCATCGGCGTTCAGCCGCAGGCCGTAGGCGTAAGTCCCCCAGTACCAGGGGCCGGTGAGCTCCAGCAGGTCCGGATCGACCTCTGACAGGGGCCGCCACGGCTCAGGGAGCTTCGGTTCGGCCTCGACGACGATCCGGATGAGATCGGCGGCGACCGCCGGGGCCGTCCCCGAGGTGGCATTGGCGAGCGCGACCGCCCCGATGCCGTCCTCCACGCTGATCCACAGCCCTGCGACGAACCCGGGCAGCGAGCCGGTGTGCCCGGCGAGGGTGCGGTGGTCGTCCTGGCGGCTCAGCTGAACGCCCAGTCCGTAACCGCCCTGCCAGTCCCCCGCCTCGGGCGGAGCGGACGGCGTCCGCATCTCCCGTACGGTCGCGGCGCTCAGCACACGGTCGTCTCCCCCGGCGAGGAAGGCGGCGAAGCGGCAGAGATCCGCGGCCGTCGACCACAGCTGGCCCGCGGGGGCCATGATCCCCAGGTCCTCGGACGGCTCGGGCAGCAGGGCGTCGGCCCAGGGGTGCACGGCCCAGCCGCCCGCATGCGGGGCCAACGGCTGCGTGCTCGTCCTGTTCAGCCCCAGCGGATCGAGGATCTCGCTCTGCAGCGCCTCCTCCCAGGACACTCCGCGTACCGCCTCGACCAGCGAACCGAGCAGCGTGTAGCCCGGGTTGGAGTAGTGGTGCAGCCTGCCGACCGGGTGCAGAAACGGGTTCTCGCCCAGCACGTCCGCGAGCTCCGGGCGCAGCGCCGCCGAGCTCCGCTCCCACCATGGCGCGGGCGTCTCGGCCGCCAACCCGGCGCTGTGGCCGAGGAGTTGGGCGATGGTCACCTCACCGACCCCGGTGCCGGGCAGGTGCTTCTCCAGCGGGTCTTCGAGGTCAAGCAGCCCCTCGTCCCTCAGCCGCATCACCAGGACAGCGGTGAAGGTCTTGGTGATCGAGCCGATGCGGTACTGGACGTCGGCGTCCGGCCCGTGGCCGTCGACCGAGGTGCGCGAGCCCGTCCAGACGATCCGGCCCTCGCGCACCACCGCGGCGACCAGCGAAGGGAGCCGCCCCTCGGACTGGGCGACGGCGAGGCGGTGAATCAGAGCGCGCTCTGTACTGGGCAGCAGGTCAAGGGGGGCCGTGGTCATCGGCGGGGTGATCGGCGCATGCGGGGATGAGGTCATGGGCCAAGGTCTATCCCCAGGTCATGCGGCCGTCGACTGGTTTTTCGCCCGACACGCACGAGTCGGCACGGGCCCTTCGGTTCAGGCCCCTGTGATCGGCCCGTGCGTATCGGTTCGCGTGTGTCAGGGCCCGGTCAGGTCTGTGCCATGTCCACGAAGCGCGAGTAGTGGCCCTGGAAGGCCACCGTGATCGTGGCCGTCGGACCGTTACGGTGCTTGGCCACGATCAGGTCCGCCTCGCCGGCGCGCGGGGACTCCTTCTCGTACGCGTCCTCGCGGTGCAACAGGATGACCATGTCCGCGTCCTGCTCGATGGAGCCGGACTCACGCAGGTCGGAGACCATGGGCTTCTTGTCCGTACGCTGCTCGGGGCCACGGTTCAGCTGCGACAGCGCGATGACCGGGAGCTCCAGCTCCTTGGCGAGCAGCTTGAGGTTTCGGGACATGTCCGAGACCTCCTGCTGGCGGCTCTCGGCGCGCTTGGACCCACCGGACTGCATCAGCTGCAGATAGTCGATGACGACGAGCTTGAGGTCGTTGCGCTGCTTGAGCCGACGGCACTTGGCGCGGATCTCCATCATCGACAGGTTCGGGGAGTCGTCGATGTACAGCGGGGCCTGGGAGACGTCCGGCATCCGGCGGGCGAGCCGGGTCCAGTCCTCGTCGGTCATGGTGCCGGAGCGCATGTGGTGCAGCGCGACCCGGGCCTCGGCCGACAGGAGACGCATCGCGATCTCGTTGCGGCCCATTTCAAGGGAGAAGATCACGCTGGGCAGGTTGTGCTTGATCGAGCAGGCCCGGGCGAAGTCCAGCGCCAGCGTGGACTTACCCATGGCGGGCCGGGCCGCGATGACGATCATCTGGCCCGGGTGGAGACCGTTGGTGAGCGAGTCGAAGTCGGTGAAGCCGGTCGGCACACCGGTCATCTCGCCGCTGCGGGAGCCGATCGCCTCGATCTCGTCGAGCGCGCCCTCCATGATGTCGCCGAGCGGCAGATAGTCCTCGCTGGTGCGCTGCTCGGTGACCGCGTAGATCTCGGCCTGGGCGGAGTTGACGATCTCGTCGACGTCGCCGTCCGCCGCGTATCCCATCTGTGTGATCTTGGTGCCCGCCTCGACGAGACGGCGGAGCACTGCCCGCTCGTGGACGATCTCCGCGTAGTACGAGGCGTTGGCCGCGGTCGGCACCGACTGGACCAGGGTGTGCAGATACGAGGCGCCGCCGACGCGGGTGATCTCACCCCGCTTGACCAGCTCGGCCGCGACGGTGATCGGGTCGGCCGGCTCGCCCTTCGCGTACAGGTCGAGGATCGCCGTGTAGACGGTCTCGTGCGCCGGCCGGTAGAAGTCATGGCCCTTGATGATCTCCACGACGTCCGCGATGGCGTCCTTGGAGAGCAGCATGCCGCCCAGAACGGACTGCTCGGCGTCGATGTCCTGCGGGGGGACCCGCTCGAAGCCGGACGAGCCGCCGCCGTCCCAGGATTCACTCTCGCTGCCCCGGTCGTGCTGGTCGTCGCGGCCGCGGCCCCGTCCCTCGGCGCGGCGGGGGCGGGAGACGGGCAGACGGTCACCCGGACCGCTGTCGGCCCAGGGGTCGTCCAAGGGCTCGGGAATGCTCACCGGGCCACCTCCTCCCGTCCGCTCCGCGGACCTAGCCGTGCCACTCTTTCTACGGCACGGCACTGACAAAACGAGATGCCCGACTCCGGTTCCGGCGCGTCGGGCGCCGGTCCACGTTAGGCCCGTCGGCACCGTCAGCCAATCTGGTTATCCACAGGCCATGTGGACGACGGACCAGATGCTGTGGAGAACCCCGCAGAACCTGTGCACGGACCGGGGGACAGCACTGTGGACAAAGTCATACCCACCCCGCCAACACCCACTTGACCTGCGGGTTTTCCATCCACCGGCTGTGGGGGAGAAAAACTTTCCCGGCTGGCCCAAGATCACGACAAACGGCGCACAGCCGAACCGCACTCCGGTTCCAAGGTAAGGATCACTAATGCATTGCATCTCTTACCTGTGGAAGATTAGATTGAGTTCATGACACAG
Source organism: Streptomyces sp. NPDC059994 (assembly GCF_042737755.1). Lineage (NCBI taxonomy): Bacteria > Bacillati > Actinomycetota > Actinomycetes > Kitasatosporales > Streptomycetaceae > Streptomyces > Streptomyces sp. NPDC059994. The sequence continues at coordinate 50,886 of NZ_JBHWUR010000008.1, read as the reverse complement.
GCCCCCGTGGCACCGAAGAGCATCCGGCGCCGACACGACCGCGAGATCGTCTCCCTCGCCGTGCCCGCCTTCGGCGCACTCGTCGCCGAGCCGCTCTTCGTCATGGCCGACAGCGCGATCGTCGGCCACCTCGGCACCCCGCAACTGGCCGGCCTGGGCATCGCCGCGGCGCTCCTCACCACCGCCGTGAGTGTCTTCGTCTTCCTCGCCTACGCGACCACGGCCGCCGTCGCACGCCGCGTCGGCGCCGGAGACCTGCAGGCCGCGATCCGCCAGGGCATGGACGGCGTCTGGCTCGCCCTGCTGCTCGGCGCGGCCGTCATAGCCGTTGTCCTGCCCGCGGCCCCCTGGTTCGTCGATCTCTTCGGCGCCTCGGACACCGCCGCCCCCTACGCCGTCACCTATCTGCGCATCTCCGCGCTCGGCATCCCGGCCATGCTCATGGTGCTCGCGGCCACCGGCATCCTGCGCGGCCTCCAGGACACCAGGACGCCGCTCTATGTCGCCATCGGCGGCTTCACGCTGAACGCGGCGCTGAACGTCGGGCTCGTCTACGGGGCGGACCTCGGCATCGCGGGCTCCGCCTGGGGCACCGTGATCGCCCAGTTCGCCATGGCGGCCGTCTACCTCGCGGTCGTCGTACGGGGGGCCCGGCGGCACGGCGCCTCGCTGCGCCCCGACGCGGCGGGCATCCGCGCCAGCGCCCAGGCGGGGGTCCCGCTGCTGGTCCGTACGCTCTCACTGCGGGCCGTTCTGATGATCGCCACCGCCGTGGCCGCCCGCCTCGGCGACGCCGACATCGCCGCCCACCAGATCATCCTGTCCTTGTGGAGCCTGCTGGCATTCGCCCTCGACGCGATCGCCATCGCCGGGCAGGCCATCATCGGGCGCTATCTGGGGTCCGGGGACACCGAGGGCGCCCGCCAGGCGTGCCGGCGCATGGTGGAGTGGGGCATCGCCGCCGGAGTGGCTCTCGGCCTGCTGGTGGCCGTCGCCCGGCCGCTGTTCATCCCGCTCTTCACCGGCGACCACACGGTCCAGGACACCCTGCTGCCCGCCCTCCTCGTGGTCGCCGTCTCCCAGCCGATCTCCGGCGTTGTCTTCGTCCTCGACGGCGTGCTGATGGGTGCGGGCGACGGCCCCTATCTGGCCCGGGCGATGCTGCTGACCCTCGCCTGCTTCGCTCCGGTGGCGCTCCTGGTCCCGGTACTCGGCGGCGGGCTCACGACACTGTGGTGGGCGATGAACCTGATGATGACCGTCCGGATGGTGACGCTGTGGGCTCGTGCCCGCTCGGGACGCTGGCTGGTGACAGGCGCGACGCGCTGAGGACCGCTCGGGGAGCGTCGAGGCCCCCTGTGGACTGGTCGAGGAACAGTTGAGGGCTGGTTGAGGACCGCTGTTTCACGTGAAACACAGCATCCGAAGCGCGGCGTTTCACGTGAAACATCACAGTCGCCGCACACGGCAAAGGGCCGCACCCCGGAGGGTGCGGCCCTTCTTATGCTCTGCTGAGCGCTGCGCTTAGGCGGCGACGACCTCGACGCCAACCTTCGCGGCAACCTCGGCGTGCAGACGCACGGACACCTGGTGCGCGCCCAGGGTCTTGATCGGCGAGCCGAGCTCGACGCGACGCTTGTCCACGTCCGGGCCACCGGCGGCCTTGATCGCCGCAGCGACGTCGGCCTGGGTGACGGAGCCGAAGAGACGGCCGGCGTCGCCGGAGCGAACGGCCAGACGCACCTTCACGCCCTCGAGGCGGGCCTTGATCTCGTTGGCCTGCTCGATGGTGGCGATCTCGTGGATCTTGCGAGCACGACGGATCTGCTCGACGTCCTTCTCGCCGCCCTTGGTCCAGCGGATCGCGAAACCACGCGGGACCAGGTAGTTGCGAGCGTAGCCGTCCTTGACGTCCACGACGTCGCCAGCGGCACCGAGGCCAGAGACCTCGTGGGTGAGGATGATCTTCATTTTTCGGTCACCCTTCCCTTATCGCGCGGTGGACGTGTAGGGCAGCAGCGCCATCTCACGGCTGTTCTTGACGGCCGTGGCGACGTCACGCTGGTGCTGCGTGCAGTTGCCGGTAACGCGGCGGGCACGGATCTTGCCGCGGTCGGAAATGAACTTCCGCAGCATGTTCGTGTCCTTGTAGTCCACGTAAGCGGTCTTGTCCTTGCAGAAAGCGCAGACCTTCTTCTTAGGCTTGCGCACAGGCGGCTTCGCCATGGTGTTTCTCCTGTGTGATCAAGAAGTGGGGGTACGGGCTGCCCTAGAAGGGCGGCTCGTCCGAGTAGCCGCCGCCGGAGCCGCCGGAGCTGCCGGAGCTTCCGCCCCAGCCGCCACCGCTGGCACCCTGCTGCTGGCCGCCGCCGGCCGGCGCGCCGGAGGCCCAGGGGTCGTCGGCGGGAGCGCCGCCGCCCTGGGAGCCACCGCTGGGGGCTCCGCCCCAGTTGCCGCCGCCCTGCTGCTGGCCACCGCCGCCGTAACCACCCTGGCCGCCTCGGCCGGTGGTCTTGGTGACCTTGGCCGTGGCGTTCTTGAGACTGGGGCCGACTTCCTCGACGTCCAGCTCGTAGACCGTGCGCTTGACGCCCTCGCGGTCCTCGTAGGACCGCTGCTTCAGCCGGCCCTGCACGACAACGCGCATGCCTCGCTGGAGCGACTCGGCGACGTTCTCCGCCGCCTGACGCCAGACCGAGCAGGTCAGGAACAGGCCTTCGCCGTCCTTCCACTCATTGGTCTGACGGTCGAAGGTGCGGGGAGTCGACGCGACACGGAACTTCGCGACGGCCGCACCCGAAGGGGTGAAGCGCAGCTCGGGGTCGTCGACGAGATTGCCGACGACCGTGATGACGGTCTCGCCTGCCATGGATGAACCTCTCGGCGGGGATTGCTGCTGGCTGCTGTGTTGCTACTCGGAACCCGATTGCCTCTGAGCGGAAGCTCAGTGGGTCTCGGGGCGGAGGACCTTCGTCCGGAGGACCGACTCGTTCAGGTTCATCTGACGGTCGAGCTCCTTGACGACCGCAGGCTCGGCCTGCAGGTCGATGACCGTGTAGATGCCCTCGGGCTTCTTCTTGATCTCGTAGGAGAGACGACGACGGCCCCAGGTGTCGACCTTCTCAACCTTTCCGTTGCCCTCGCGGACAACGGAGAGGAAGTTCTCGATCAGGGGAGAGACAGCGCGCTCCTCCAGATCGGGGTCGAGGATGACCATCACCTCGTAGTGACGCATGTGGAACCCACCTCCTTTGGACTCAGCGGCCACGGTCGTTCCGTGGCAGGAGGGTCGTGATGCGTAAGCAACGGTATCCGCCGCCACTGACAATCCCGCTCCGAGGGAGAGGGACCGCGTCCTGGCCAGGGCAGACACCGGTGCAGATCGTACAGAGTACCCGCACACCCGCTTCCGGTTGAAATCCGGCGGTCAGGGGACGCAATCTGTACACATCGGGTGTGCGTGGCGCTACCCTTCGCCGCGTTCCGCTACCGCCAGGAGGTGCCTCATGGCACAGGCAGTGCGATCGAACTCGTCCGTCGTCTCCCTCTTCGCCACCGACGGCAAGCCTCATCCCCTTCAGGACGCCTTCATGGCGGTGACCGTCGTGCTGGGAGCGCTGGCGTTCAGCACCGCGTTCTTCCACAGCCTGCACCTGGTCAGCTCCTGGGCGGGCCTCATCGGGATCCTCACCGGTGCGTACGGACAGTTCATCTCGGAGACGACCCGCGAGCGGTTCCTGCTGATCCTCGGGCTCGGAGCCTCCGCGGTGGGCTTCTTCCTGGGCATGGCGCACGGCGGCCTCTTCGGCGGTGTGGTCGGCGGCTGAGAGCACCCCGCACCGCCCAGGGTCCGTGCAGCCATCCGGGGCGCTCCTCGGGCGCAGTAGGCTTCGGCGCGAGAGCCGGAGCCCCTGTACCCATGGGGACACACCTGCCGAGGAGCGCCCCGCATGAGCCTGACCCTGAGGACCATCAGCCGAGAGCAGCATCTGGCGTACATCCAGAGCCTGCCCGCGGCGAGCCACTGCCAGGTCCCGGCGTGGGCTGACGTGAAGACCGAGTGGCGCTCGGAGAACCTCGGATGGTTCGACAAGAACGGCCAGATGGTCGGCGCCGGCCTGGTGCTCTACCGCCAGCTGCCGAAGATCAAGCGGTACCTCGCGTATATGCCCGAGGGCCCGGTCATCAACTGGTACGCCCCGAACCTCGACGAGTGGCTGCAGCCGATGCTGGCGCACCTGAAGCACCAGGGTGCCTTCTCGGTGAAGATGGGCCCGCCCGTCGTCATCCGGCGCTGGGACTCGGCCGCCATCAAGTCCGGCATCCAGGACCCGGACGTCAAGCGTCTGCGGGACGTCGAGGCCACCCACATCGAGCCGCGCGCCTTCGAAGTCGCGGACCGGCTGCGCAAGATGGGCTGGCAGCAGGGCGAGGACGGCGGCGCCGGCTTCGGCGATGTGCAGCCGCGCTATGTCTTCCAGGTGCCGCTCGCCAACCGCTCGCTCGACGACGTCCTCAAGGGCTTCAACCAGCTGTGGCGCCGCAACATCAAGAAGGCCGAGAAGGCCGGTGTCGAGGTCGTCCAGGGCGGCTACGAGGACCTGGCCGAGTGGCAGCGGCTGTACGAGATCACCGCTGTCCGCGACCACTTCCGGCCGCGCCCGCTCTCGTACTTCCAGCGCATGTGGACGGTCCTCAACAACGAGGACCCCAACCGGATGCGGCTCTACTTCGCGCGCCACAACGGCGTGAACCTGTCGGCGGCGACGATGCTCGTCGTCGGCGGCCACGTCTGGTACTCCTACGGCGCCTCCGACAACATCGGCCGTGAGGTCCGGCCCTCGAACGCGATGCAGTGGCGGATGCTGCGCGACGCGTACGCCATGGGCGCGACCGTCTACGACCTGCGCGGCATCTCCGACTCGCTCGACGAGACCGACCACCTCTTCGGTCTCATCCAGTTCAAGGTGGGCACCGGCGGCGAGGCCGTCGAGTACGTCGGCGAGTGGGACTTCCCGCTCAACAAGCTGCTGCACAAGGCCCTCGACATGTACATGTCGCGGCGCTGATGGTTGCGTAATCTCGTCTCTCATACCTCTGATACACCGCAGCCACCAGAAAGGTTCCGGATCCGGCCATGGCGCTCTCCCTGTACGTCGACACCGCGCGCTGGCGGGCGCACCAGAAGTCCGTGGTCGACCAGTTCCCGGGCATCATCCCGGTCTGCAAGGGCAACGGCTACGGCTTCGGCCACGAGCGGCTGGCCGAGGAGGTGAACCGCTTCGGCTCGGACGTCCTGGCGGTCGGCACCACCTATGAGGCGGCCCGCATAAAGGACTGGTTCGGCGGCGACCTGCTGGTGCTCACGCCGTTCCGCCGGAGCGAGGAGCCGGTGCCGCTGCCGGACCGCGTCATCCGCTCCGTGTCGTCCGTGGACGGGGTGCACGCCCTGGTGGGCGCGCGCGTGGTCATCGAGTGCATGAGCTCGATGAAGCGCCACGGCGTCAAGGAGGAGGAGCTCGGCATGCTCCACTCCGCCATCGACGACGTGCGCCTGGAGGGCTTCGCCCTGCACCTCCCGCTCGACCGCACCGACGGTTCGGACGCGGTCGAGGAAGTCATCGGCTGGATGGACCGGCTGCGCGCGGCCCGGCTGCCGCTGCACACCATGTTCGTCAGCCATCTGCGGGCCGAGGAGCAGGCGCGGCTGCAGCAGCAGTTCCCGCAGACCCGCTTCCGCGCCCGCATCGGTACACGGCTGTGGCTCGGCGACCACGAGGCGACCGAGTACCGGGGCGCCGTCCTGGACGTCACCCGGGTCACGAAGGGGGATCGTTTCGGCTACCGCCAGCAGAAGGCCGCCTCCGACGGCTGGCTGGTCGTGGTCGCCGGCGGCACCTCGCACGGCGTCGGGCTGGAGGCTCCCAAGGCGCTGCACGGTGTGATGCCGCGCGCCAAGGGCGTCGCCCGGGCCGGTCTCGCGACCGTCAACCGCAATCTGTCGCCGTTCGTCTGGGACGGCAAGCAGCGCTGGTTCGCCGAGCCGCCGCACATGCAGGTGTCGATCCTCTTCGTCCCGTCGGACTCCCAGGAGCCGCGCGTGGGCGATGAGCTGGTGGCCCATCTGCGGCACACCACGACGCAGTTCGACCGCCTGGTCGACCGCTAGGCGACGGCGTCGCCGCCGGACATGACGAAGGGCCCCCGCCACCGGCGGGGGCCCTTCGCGTCGCTTCCCGGCCGCCGGGCTAGGTGCCCGGCTGCCGCGTGCCCCACTCCACCCGGGGGCCCTCCACAAGGCGAGCCGCGTGCCGGGGCGGATGGGCCGCCTGCCCCAGGACGAAGACATCCTCGGCCCCGTCGAGAACGCCACCGGACGGATCGTCCGAACCGTCGCGCCGTACGACGTCCCGCTCGGGCATCATGATGTCCCGCACGATCACCGCGCACAGGTAGAGCGTCGCCAGCAGATGGGCGGCGATGGCCAGTTGGTAGCCCTCCGGCGGCAGCCCCTGGTGCTTTTCGCCGCTCATCGTGTACGCGAGGTACATCCAGATCCCGAGGAAGTAGACGACCTCCCCGGCCTGCCAGATCAGGAAGTCCCGCCAGCGCGGCCGGGCCAGCGCGGCCAGTGGGATCAGCCACAGCACGTACTGCGGCGAGTAGACCTTGTTGGTCAGGATGAACGCGGCGACGACCAGGAAGGCGAGCTGCGCGAAGCGCGGACGGCGCGGTGCGGTGAGCGTCAGCGCCGCGACGCCCGCGCACAACAGCACCATCAGCAGGGTCGCCAGGTTGTTCACCGTGCCGACGCCCAGGGACTTGCCGGTGCGCTGCGAGATGATCAGCCAGAACGAGCCGAAGTCGACGGACCGCTCCTGGCTGAACGTGTAGAACTTCTTCCAGCCTTCGGGCGCGAGCAGCATCACCGGCACGTTCACCGCCAGCCAGGCGCCCGCCGCGCCGAACACGGCCACCCCGTACTCCCGCCACTTCCCGGCCCGCCAGCACAGGAACAGCAGCGGTCCGAGGAGCAGGGCGGGATAGAGCTTGGCGGCCGTCGCGAGCCCGACGAGGATGCCGAAGGCGAGCGGGCGGCTACGGGACCACATCAGCATGGCGGCGGCCGTCAGGGCGATGGCGAAGAGGTCCCAGTTGATCGTCGCGGTGAGCGCGAAGGCGGGCGCCAGGGCGACCAGCAGGGCGTCCCAGGGGCGGCGGCGGTGCGTCCGCGCGACACAGACGGCGATGACGGCCGTGCAGACCATCAGCATCCCGGCGTTGACCATCCAGTACATCTGCTCGCGGTGCTGCATGCTGCCGCCGCTGGGCGTCAGCCAGGAGGCCACCTCCATGAACAGTCCCGTCAGGACGGGATATTCGAGGTAGTCCATGTCGCCGCTCAGCCGGTCGAAGTACGGCACGAGATCGTCGGCGAAGCCCCGACCCACGTACAGGTGCGGGATGTCGGAGTAGCAGGCGTGGGTGTACTGGGAGTTCACGCCCCGGAACCAGGCCCATTCGTAGCAGGGGGCCTTCTGCGCCATCCCGAGGGCGAACATGCCGATCGCGACGAGGGCGATCACCCGGACAGGGGTGAGCCAGTGGCCCGCCCCCCAGGCCCAGCGGCCCATCGGACCGCCCAGCAGCTCGCTGCCGGCCGCGGCGACCTCGTCCTGCTCCGTGGGCCGTACGACGGGTTCTGCGGGCTCCGCACGCCTGTCCTCGTCCGCGCGGGCACTGGTCTCGCTCGTCATGCCGCACATCCTGCCGTACACCCCTGTGGAAATGCCGAGGGGCGATGTTTCACGTGAAACACCATGTCTGGTTTCACGTGAAACACCGCCCCGCGATTCAGCCGCGTGCGCCGGGCCCGCTAGCCGTTAGGGCCTCCGAAGATATTTCCTTGGGTGCCGCTGCCCGGCTTGGACTTACTGGGCGACGGGCTGCCGGAGGGGCCGCTGGTGTCCCCGGCGGTGGTGCCCTGGTCGGTGCCCGCGTCGGTGCCGCCGGGACCGCCAGGTCCACCGGGCCCGCCGCAGCTCCAGTCCCACTTGCCACAGGACTTGCTGGGCTTCGGGGTCGGCGACGGCGTCAGCGACGGGGTGGGCGAGGGGCTTCCGGAGGGCGGCGGGGAGTCCGAGGGTGACGGGGAGGGGCTCGGGCTGGGCGACATGCCGCCGCCGTACACCTTGTCGCCGATCGCCTCGGGCGTCGGGAAGTCGACAGCCGGTACGCCGTTCAGCGCCTGCTCCATGTAGTCGTGCCAGATTGTCGACGGGAACGACGCACCGTGGATCTTCTCCTGGCCGCCGGTCCCGAACATCTTCAGGAACTCGCGCTTCTTGTTCGTCTCGTTGTCGTCGAGGCGGTACATGCTCACCGCGGTCGACAGCTGCGGCGTGTAGCCGACGAACCAGGCGGAGCGGTTGCCGTCGGTGGTACCGGTCTTGCCCGCCACATCACGGCCGCTGAGCTGGGCGTTGGTGCCGGTGCCCTTCTCCACGACGTTCTTCAGGACGTCCGTCACGTTGTCCGCGATCGCGGCCGAGAAGGCGCGGGTCGCCTTGTCGTCGTGCTGGTAGACGACCTGGCCGCGCTTGTTGACCTTCTCGACCGAGTACGGGTCGTGGTGCATCCCGCTGGTGGCGAAGGTGGCGTACGCGCCGGCCATGCGGATCGCGCTGGGGGAGGAGGTGCCGATGGAGAACGACGGCACGCTCGACGAGGCCAGGCTGTCCTTGCGCAGACCCGCGGCGAGGGCGACGTCCCTCACCTTGTCCGTGCCGACGTCCATACCGAGCTGGACGTACGGCGTGTTCGCCGACTCCTGCATCGCGTACCGCAGGTCGATGGCGTAGCTGGGCTTGTTGTACGACTCATTGCCGTCGTTGGTCTGCAGCCACTGCTCGCCCTTCTCGTTGGTCCACACGCTCCCGTCGTAGTTCTTGATCTTCAGCTTGTTCATGCCGCTGTAGATGCTCTTCGGGGAGACCGGGGTCCGCTCCGAGTCGCCCTGGTCCTTGGGGCCCTTCGGGTCGCGCTTTCCGTACTCCATGGCGGCGGCCAGCACGAACGGCTTGAAGGTCGAGCCGACCTGGGCACCGGTCTGGTCGGCGTTGTTGGTGAAGTGCTTGGTCGCGTCCTCACCGCCGTACAGCGCCTTGATGGCGCCGCTCTTGGTGTCCACCGACGCCGCGCCGAACTGGACGAACGTGTCGTACTCCGGCCGCTTCTTCGGGTCGATGTTCTTCTTGCGGACCTTCTTCACCACGTCTTCGAGCTCCTGGACCTTCTTCTTGTCGAAGGTCGTGTGGATCTCGTAGCCGCCCTTGTCCAGGTCACCGGCGGTGATGCCCTGGGTGTTGTTGTTCACCAAGTACGCCTTGGACAGGCTGACCAGATAGCCGATCTGCCCGCTGAGCTGCGCGTTCTTCTTGGGCTTGTCCGGCATCGGGAAGCTCTTGTACTTGGCCCGGTCCGCCGCGCCGAGGTGGCCGTCCTTCACTTCCTCGTCGAGGATCCAGGCCCACCGGCTCATGGCGTTCTTGGTGTTCTGCTGCGGCGTGGCCGCCGGGTCGATCTCGGTGGCGCCGGCCGGGTCGAAGTAGGTGGCGCCCTTGAGCAGCGAGGCGAGGAAGGCGCACTGGCTGGGGTCGAGGTCCTTGGCGTCCTTGCTGTAGTACGTGCGGGCCGCGGCCTGCAGACCGTAGGCGCCGCGCCCGTAGTAGGCGGTGTTCAGATAGCCCGCCATGATCTCGCTCTTCTTCTTGGTCGCGCCGACCTTGATGGAGATGAAGAGCTCTTTGAACTTACGGGTCAGGGTCTGCGACTGGTCGTCGAGCCGGGCGTTCTTCACGTACTGCTGGGTGATCGTGGAGCCACCCTGCGTGTGGCCGCCCTTGGCCATGTTCACCAGGGCGCGCGCGATGCCCTGGGGGTCGACCCCGGAGTCGGTCTCGAAGGTCTTGTTCTCCGCCGAGATCACCGCGTACCGCATGGCCGCCGGGATCTTCTCGTACGCGATGATCTGGCGGTTGATCTCGCCGCCGGTCGCGACCATCTGGGACCCGTCGGACCAGTAGTAGACGTTGTTCTCGGCCTGGGCCGCCTGGGCCACGTTCGGGACGCTCACCATCCAGTAGGCGACGCCGATGGCGACCACCAGCGTGCCGAGGAAGCCCAGAGACAGCCCGCTGACGAGCTTCCAGGAGGGCATCCAGCGCCGCCACCCGCGCTTGTTGAAGCGCGGGTAGTCGATGAAGCGCTTCTTGCCGGGCCGCCGGTTGCCGGGGCCCGTACCGCCGCGGCGCCCGCCCGGACCCGCCGGACCGCCGCCGCCGGGCTCGGCCCCTCGTCTGCGTCCGCCCCGCTGGGCGGATCGTCGCGCCTCGGCGCGCCCACTGGCCTGCCGCTCCTCTCCGTACGAACCGGAGGGGGAATCCGTGACGGAGTCCCGGGCGGGGGCCGCGCGGCGGCCGGAGGGCTGCTGGGCAGCCCGTCGGGCGGCGGCCCGGCCGCCGCCTTGCGACTCCGGCGGTTTGCGACGGTGCTCGCTCATCGAACGACTACTCCTCGGGCAGGCGAGAGCGCCTGAAAGCGACTGGTGAGTTCCGGTCCCCCCGACAGACGGACCAGCCCTGCGACGAGCCCGTCCGCCGTGCACCCGGTATGCCGATGGCGCGGTACGCGCCGACGCCCCCTGACGTCACTCGGCTCCCGGTGGTCTGCATGCCGCACAGACTACGCACGGTCAAAACCAGCCAGGGGCCGAAGTTCACCCCAAATCAGGCAACTTGCTTCCTACGAATTGAGGATGTGACGCCGTTCACCATGGCCCCTCTTGTCGCAGAGACGACACCGCTCTATCGTCAGGATGTATCGAGTCGATACATCAGCACGGCATAAAGGTCCGCGGCAGCAGAGGAGGCGAAGGTTGAGCAGGCGCTCCGGCATCCTCGAATTCGCCGTACTCGGCCTGCTTCGCGAGGCCCCGATGCACGGGTACGAGCTGCGCAAGCGGCTCAATACCTCACTGGGGATCTTCCGGGCCTTCAGTTACGGGACCCTCTACCCCTGCCTCAAGACGCTGGTCGCGAGCGGCTGGTTGATCGAGGAACCGGGCAGCGCTCCCGAGGACGCTCTCGCTGCTTCACTCGCAGGGCGCCGGGCCAAGATCGTCTACCGGTTGACGGCCGAAGGGAAGGAGCATTTCGAAGAACTGCTCTCCCACACCGGTCCCGACACCTGGGAGGACGAGCACTTCGCGGCACGTTTCGCCTTTTTCGGGCAGACGGAGCGCGAGGTGCGGATGCGCGTGCTGGAAGGTCGTCGCAGCCGGCTGGAGGAGCGCCTCGAAAAGATGCGCGCCTCCCTGGCCCGTACGCGCGAGCGCCTGGACGACTACACGCTTGAGCTGCAGCGTCACGGCATGGAGTCCGTGGAGCGCGAAGTGCGCTGGCTGAACGAGCTCATCGAGAGCGAGCGGGCGGGGCGGGATCAGCGATCCGGCCCGGCCACCGGCTCCGCTCAGCAGGACCACACATCAGGAGAGACGGGCGGCCTGCCCCGGCATCGGGACAGCACCCGGCCGGATCCGTCCGAGGACACCGCCAACTGAAGGCCCTGCGTCCGCAGGACTTCGTCGAGAACACACAGGGAGCAACCGGAATGGGTTCGGTTCGCGTAGCCATCGTCGGCGTAGGAAACTGCGCCGCCTCGCTGGTGCAGGGCGTCGAGTACTACAAGGACGCCGACCCGGCCGGCAAGGTGCCGGGTCTGATGCACGTCCAGTTCGGCGACTACCACGTCAAGGACGTGGAGTTCGTGGCCGCGTTCGACGTGGACGCCAAGAAGGTCGGCCTCGACCTCGCGGACGCCATCGGTGCCAGCGAGAACAACACCATCAAGATCTGCGACGTCCCGAACAAGGGCGTCACGGTCCAGCGTGGTCACACCCACGACGGTCTGGGCAAGTACTACCGCCAGACCATCGAGGAGTCCGCCGAGGCCCCGGTCGACATCGTCCAGATCCTCAAGGACAAGCAGGTCGACGTTCTGGTCTGCTACCTCCCCGTGGGTTCCGAGGTCGCTGCGAAGTTCTACGCGCAGTGCGCCATCGACGCCAAGGTCGCGTTCGTCAACGCCCTTCCGGTCTTCATCGCCGGCACCAAGGAGTGGGCTGACAAGTTCACCGAGGCGGGCGTCCCGATCGTCGGCGACGACATCAAGTCCCAGGTCGGCGCTACCATCACGCACCGCGTCATGGCGAAGCTCTTCGAGGACCGCGGTGTCCGCCTGGAGCGCACCATGCAGCTGAACGTCGGCGGCAACATGGACTTCAAGAACATGCTCGAGCGTGAGCGCCTGGAGTCCAAGAAGATCTCGAAGACGCAGGCCGTCACCTCGCAGATCCGCGACCGCGAGCTGGGCGAGAACAACGTCCACATCGGCCCCTCGGACTACGTGGCCTGGCTGGACGACCGCAAGTGGGCGTACGTGCGCCTCGAAGGCCGCGCCTTCGGTGATGTTCCGCTGAACCTTGAGTACAAGCTCGAGGTGTGGGACTCCCCGAACTCCGCGGGTGTCATCATCGACGCCGTGCGTGCCGCGAAGATCGCCAAGGACCGCGGCATCGGCGGCCCGATCCTCTCCGCGTCCTCGTACTTCATGAAGTCCCCGCCGGTGCAGTACTTCGACGACGAGGCTCTGGAGAACGTCGAGAAGTTCATCAAGGGCGAGGTCGAGCGCTAAGCCTCGGCTTCCGCCCGACTGTTGAGGGTCCCTGTGCCGTGCCGGCGCGGGGACCCTCTCCGTATGTGACGCTTGCACACATGCCTGTCGTGCGTGATCTGCGCATACTCCTGCGCCTGAGGAATTTCCGGCAGCTGCTGGCCGTACGGCTGCTCTCCCAGGCGTCGGACGGCGTCTACCAGGTCGCGCTCGCCACACACGTCGTCTTCTCCCCCGAGAAGCAGACCTCGCCCACGGCGATCGCCTCGGCCATGGCCGTTCTGCTGCTGCCCTACTCGGTCGTCGGCCCCTTCGCGGGCGTCCTCCTGGACCGCTGGCAGCGGCGCCAGGTCTTTCTGTACGGCAATCTGCTGCGGGCCCTGCTGGCCGGCTGCACCGCGCTGCTCCTGCTCACCTCGGCGCCCGACGCGCTCTTCTACACCTCCGCGCTCTGCGTCACGGCCGTCAACCGCTTCGTCCTCGCGGGACTTTCGGCCGCGCTGCCCCGGGTCGTGGACGAGGAACGGCTCGTCATGGCCAACTCCCTCTCACCGACCGCCGGAACGCTCGCCGCGACAGCGGGCGGCGGGCTGGCCTTCGGGCTGCGTCTGGTGCTCCCGGCGGACGCCGCCACCGTGCTGCTCGGCTCGCTCCTCTATCTGTGCGCGGCCCTGTGGTCGCTGCGCCTGCCGCCCGGACTGCTGGGGCCCGACCCCGCCGCGGTGCGGCCCGGGATCGGCGCCGCGATCGGCACGGCGGCACGCGGACTCGCCGACGGGCTGCGCCACTTGCGGGAGCGCCGCGCGGCCGCGCACGTGCTGATCGCGATGACGCTGATGCGCTTCTGCTACGGGGCGCTGACCGTGCTGGTGCTGATGCTCTGCCGGTACGCCTGGGCCGACGGCACCTCCGACGGGCTGGCGTTGCTGGGGCTGGCGGTGGGCATCTCGGGGGCGGGGTTCTTCGCGGCGGCCGTGGTGACTCCGGGGGCGGTGGCGCGGCTGGGGCCCTACAGATGGATGGCGGTGTGCGCGGGGACGGCGGCGGTCCTGGAGCCCGCCCTGGGGCTGCCGTTCGCCCCCGCGCCCGTGCTCGTCGCCGCCTTCGTCCTGGGGCTGGTCACCCAGGGCGCGAAGATCTCCACGGACACCGTGGTGCAGTCCTCGGTGGACGACGCCTACCGCGGCCGGATCTTCTCGCTGTACGACGTGCTCTTCAACGTCGCCTTCGTCGGCGCCGCCGCGGTTGCCGCGCTGATGCTGCCGCCTGACGGAAAGTCGGCACTTCTGGTTGTCACGGTCTCTGTGATCTACGCGGCAGTAGCAGTGTTTATGACCCGCTTTCAGCGCGGCTGAGTGTCACATCAGGGCCACAGAGTCCCCTCCGGTAGCAGGGATGTCAGCCGGGCCCGCTACCTTACGGGCGTCATACATCATCTGTTTTTCACCAAGGGGGAACCCCCAAGTGTCCACTCCGCCGCCCCAGGGCCAGAACCCGTACGCGCCGCAGCCCAACGCTCCCTACGGACAGCCGCAGGGCGCAGCCCCGTACGGGCAGCCGCAGGGAGGCGCGCCGTACGGTCAGCAGCCGGGTCAGCCGGGAGTCCCGCCGCAGCAGTCGCCCTACGTCAACCAGGGCGGACCGATACCCCACGCGCCGGCGCCCGCCCCGCCGCGCCGCAACGTCAAGAAGATCGTCCGGATCGTCGTCGTGGTGAGCGTCATCATCGCCGCGGCCGTGGGCTGGTACACCAGCCGTCATGACGCCGACACCGCCAAGGTCGGCGACTGCATGAGCATCGGCAACCCCGACTCCACGACCAACCCGGACCTGAAGGTCGTGGACTGCGGCGACTCCAAGGCCAAGTACAAGGTTGTCGAGAAGAAGGACGACGCCGGCGGCTGCGACCGCAACAAGTACTCGGAGTACACCGAGACGGGCGGCAGCAAGGACTTCACCCTCTGCCTGGAGAACTACAAGAAGTAGTCGCAGCAGGGACCTGAGGGGCGGTGTTTCACGTGAAACACCGCCCCCCGGCATATCGACCGCTCGCCGTGGTTTCACGTGAAACCACGGCGCATGTTTCACGTGAAACGGCCTCGTGGCCGACCTCAGCCCTGCTGGGCCCACCACTCCTTGAGCGCCGCGACGGCCGCGTCGTGCTCCATCGGCCCGTTCTCCAGGCGCAGCTCCAGCAGGTGCTTGTACGCCTGACCGATCGCCGGGCCGGGCCCGATCCCCAGGATCTCCTGGATCTGGTTGCCGTCCAGGTCCGGGCGGATCGAGTCGAGCTCCTCCTGCTCCTGGAGCTGCGCGATCCGCTCCTCCAGCCCGTCGTAGGCCCGCGACAGCGCGGTCGCCTTGCGCTTGTTGCGCGTGGTGCAGTCCGAGCGGGTCAGCTTGTGCAGCCGCGCCAGGAGCGGCCCGCCGTCGCGTACGTACCGGCGCACCGCCGAGTCGGTCCACTCGCCGGTCCCGTAGCCGTGGAAGCGCAGATGCAGCTCCACCAGACGCGAGACGTCCTTGACCATGTCGTTGGAGTACTTCAGCGCGGTCATGCGCTTCTTGGTCATCTTCGCGCCGACGACCTCATGGTGGTGGAAGGAGACCCTGCCGTCCTGCTCGAACCGGCGCGTCCTCGGCTTGCCGATGTCGTGCAGCAGCGCGGCGAGGCGAAGCACCAGGTCGGGGCCGTCCTTCTCCAGGGCGATGGCCTGGTCGAGCACCGTGAGCGAGTGCTCGTAGACGTCCTTGTGCCGGTGATGCTCGTCACTCTCCAGCCGCAGCGCGGGAAGCTCCGGCAGCACGTGGTCCGCGAGCCCGGTCTCCACGAGCAGCCGCAGCCCCTCGCGCGGGTGTACGGAGACCAGCAGCTTGTTCAGTTCGTCCCGCACGCGCTCGGCGGAGACGATCTCGATCCGCTCGGCCATCGACGTCATCGCGGCGACGACCTCGGGGGCCACCTCGAAGTCGAGCTGGGCCGCGAAACGCGCGGCCCGCATCATCCGCAGCGGGTCGTCGGAGAAGGATTCCTCCGGGGTGCCGGGGGTGCGCAGGATGCGCTCCGCCAGATCCTCCAGGCCGCCGTGCGGGTCGATGAACTCCTTCTCGGGGAGTGCCACGGCCATCGCGTTGACGGTGAAGTCGCGGCGGACCAGGTCCTCCTCGATGGAGTCGCCGTAGGACACCTCGGGCTTGCGCGAGGTGCGGTCGTACGCCTCGGAGCGGTACGTGGTCACCTCGATGAGGTAGCCGTCCTTCTGGCAGCCGACAGTGCCGAACGCGATCCCGACCTCCCAGACCGCGTCCGCCCACGGGCGCACGATCTTCAGCACGTCCTCGGGGCGGGCGTCGGTCGTGAAGTCCAGGTCGTTCCCGAGCCGGCCGAGGAGCGCGTCCCGTACCGACCCGCCTACCAGGGCAAGCGAGAACCCGGCCTCCTGGAAGCGGCGGGCGAGGTCGTCGGCGACCGGGGAGACCCGCAGCAGTTCGCTGACCGCGCGGCGCTGCACCTGGCTCAGGGCGCTGGGGTTGTCTTCGTTGGCGTTCGGCACAACAGAAAAGGGTACGTGCCCCGGCCGACCGGGGCGTCACCGTTTCCGCCCGCCCCGGCTCACCCGTCCTCGCGGGCCCTCCACGGCCCCGGGAAGCCGCCTCGCCTGGCTCCCTGGCACACTCTTCCGATCATGTGGAGCAGTGCATGGCACTTCGCCACAGTCCACCTCGTTACCATGCGTGGACGCAGGAATCGACAACCACCGACACAGCTGACGACGACGAGGGACGGGCGACGCGTGGCCGAGGCGGCAGATTCTCAGGGGATGGGCCCCTCTCCTGCCCGCCGGTGGCTGCGCCGCACAGCGGCGCTGCTCGTCGGCGCCCCCCTGATCGCCGGTCTGCTCTCCGGCACGGCCGCCCCCACGGCGGCCCACGCCACCGTGGCGGCCGCACCGGGCAGAGCGGCTCCGGTCTCGCGCACCGTCCAGGTGACGCTCGACTCGATGTCCCCCAGCGCCCCCGTCAAGAGCGACACGCTGACGATCTCCGGCACGGTCACCAACACGGGCAAGCAGACCGTCACAGGCGCCCATGTGGGCCTGCGGGTGGGCCAGCGGCTCAACGGCCGGACCGCGATCGACGACGCCTCCCAGCGCAGCGGCTACGCGCCGGGCCTGGACCCGGCCGAGGTCGGTGACAAGTACACGGTCAAGTTCGCGAAGCTGGCCCCCGGGATCAGCCGGGACTTCACCCTCTCGGTGCCGGTGAGCAAGCTGGGGCTGGGCGGCGACGGCGTCTACCAGCTGGGCGTCTCCCTGTCCGGGCAGACGGCGAACCAGCAGTACGAGCAGGTCCTGGGTATCCAGCGGACCTTCCTGCCGTGGCAGCCCGAGGCCGTCGACGGCAAGAAGTCGCAGCTCACCTATATGTGGCCGCTGATGTCGTCGACCCACCTCACCGCGCAGACCGGCTCGGACGAGCAGCAGACCCCGGTCTTCGCCGACGACACGCTGGCCGCGGAGCTCGCGCCCGGCGGCCGGCTGGAGCGGATGGTCTCGCTGGGCAGCCAGCTGCCGGTGACCTGGGTGATCGACCCCGATCTCCTCGCCGGCGTCGACGCGATGACCCGCAACTACCGGGTCAAGTCCGGCGACACCGATGTGCCGGGCACCAACCAGGACGTGGCCAAGCAGTGGCTGGGCGAGCTTGAGGACGCGGTACAGGGCGAGAAGGTCGTCGCGCTGCCCTTCGCCGACCCGGACCTGGCCTCGCTCGCCCATCGCGGCAAGGACGTCTCCGGGTCGCTGAGCCATCTGCAGGGGGCCACCGAGGTGGCCGAGAAGACCGTGGAGACCATCCTCCATGTGACGCCTTCGGTCGACTTCACCTGGCCGGTGGAGGGCGCGGTCGACCCCTCGATCGTCGACGTGGCCACCTCGGCGGGCGCCCACAACGTGATCGCCCGCAGCGACAGCCTCCGCGAGACCGGCGGCCTCCTGTACTCGCCGTCGGCCGCGCGGCCGATCGGCGGCGGCACCACGGCCGTGGTCTCCGACGCCCGCCTCTCGACGGCGTTCGAGGGCGACATGTCCAGGGCCGGGAACTCCACCCGGGCCGTCCAGGAGTTCCTCGCCCAGACGCTGGCGATCACGCTCCAGGACACCGAGAAGCAGCGCAGCATCGTCGTCGCCCCGCAGCGGATGCCGTCCGCCAGCCAGGCCCAGACGATGGCGAACGCCATCCGCGCCCTGAGCGCGCAGCGCTGGACCGAGCCCCTCGACCTCACCGCGGCCGCCACGGCCAAGCCGGACGCGCGCGCCACCGCCCGGGTGCCCGGCTCCTCCTCGTACCCCGGGGCGCTGCGCAGGCAGGAACTGCCGGTGCAGGCGTTCCAGGACATGAAGAGCACCCAGGGCACCCTGGACAAGTTCAAGGTCATCCTGACCGCGCCCGACCGCGTCGTCACGCCCTTCGGCAACGCCGTCAACCGCGAGATGTCGACGTCCTGGCGCGGCGACCGCGAAGGGGCCGTGATCTACCGGGCCGGGGTGCAGAGCTATCTGGACGGGCTCACCGGCGAGGTGCGGCTCATCCAGAAGTCCACGGCGACCATGTCGGGACGCAGCGCTACCCTTGCCGTCACCGTGCAGAACCAGCTGGTCCAGCCCGTGGGCAATCTGGTGCTGAAGCTGGAGCCGAGCAATCCCTCCCGCCTGAAAGTGACCACCAACGAGGACGCGAACGGCGGACAGCCGGTCAAGATCGACGGCGGTCACAGCCAGTCGGTGAAGTTCACGGCCACCGCTAACGCCAACGGCCCCGTACAGGTGACCGCCCGGCTCTACACGCAGGACGGCACGCCGTACGGCGATCCGATGGAGTTCACGGTCAAGGTCTCCGAGATCACCCCCACCGTGATGCTGGTGATCGCCGGTGGTGTCCTGCTGCTCGTCCTCGCGGGCATCAGGATGTACACCCAGCGCAAGCGGTCGACGGCCCGGAAGGCGGCGGCCGGGGAGACCGGCGAAGGCGACGGAGCGGAGGCGGCCGGCGGCGACGATCCCGAGCAGCCGAGTGACCCGACACCGGACACCGGTCCGCAAAGCGGGGCCTCGCCCGGCACGGGTGAGAAAGTGGAGCATTGAGCTATCGCTATGCACCGTGGCCGGCCAGGCCGGGGACGATGAGGTGGGGTAACCATGAACGCGCCGTACGACGGTGACCGCGGGCAGGGCGCGGGCGGCGGCTCCGCGTCGTCCGGCAACACGCCCCCGGTGCCTCCCTACGCCGAGCAGGTGCCGCCGCAGCAGCCCGTGCCGGACCCGTACTTCCAGGACGCCTACGGCAACGATCCGTACCGGGCGCAGGACCTGTACGCCCAGGACCCGGTGACCGAGGCGCTGTACGACCGCGCCGCGCACCCGCCGCCGCCCCCGGGCACCTACGCCGAGCCGCAGCCGCTCTACCAGCAGCCGCCCGCCCAGCAGTACGCACCGGACCCCCGGATCTGGGCCCAGACCCCGCCGCCCGAGCCGGACGGCCCCTCACGCCATCTGCCGTACGGCGACACCGCCGGCACCACGCAGTTCGTGGGCGTCGACGACCTGGTCACCCGGGCGGGCGAGGAGCCGTCCGAGCAGGACGCCTTCGCGTACCTCTACCGCGACCAGCAGGGGTCCGGTCCGGCACCGGCCTCCCCGGAGCCCGAGCCGCTGCCCGCCACGCCACAGCAGAAGTCCGGCGGTCGCGCCTCCGGGCTGCTCAAGTCGAGCGCCGTGATGGCAGCGGGCACGCTCGTGTCGCGCCTGACCGGCTTCGTCCGCAGCCTGGTGATCACCGCCGCGCTGGGCACCTCGCTGCTGGGCGACACGTACACCATCGCGTACACCCTGCCGACGATGATCTACATCCTCACCGTCGGCGGTGGCCTCAACTCCGTCTTCGTGCCGCAGCTGGTGCGGTCCATGAAGGACGACGAGGACGGCGGCGAGGCGTACGCCAACCGACTGCTCACCCTGGTCATGGTGGCGCTCGGCGCCATCGTGGCCGTCGTCGTCTTCGCCGCTCCACTGTTGATCAAGCTGATGTCGGGCACCATCTCCGACGACACGGCCGCCAACAGCGTCGCCGTCACCTTCGCCCGCTACTGCCTGCCCACGATCTTCTTCATGGGTGTGCACGTGGTGATGGGCCAGATCCTCAACGCCCGCGGCAAGTTCGGCGCGATGATGTGGACCCCGGTCCTCAACAACATCGTCATGATCGGCACGTTCGGCCTGTTCATCTGGGTGTACGGCACGTCGGCCGAGTCCCGCATGGGCGTGCAGACGATCCCGCCGGAGGGCATTCGCCTCCTGGGCCTCGGCACCCTGCTCGGCCTGGTCGTCCAGGCCCTGGCGATGATCCCGTACCTGCGGGAGACCGGCTTCCGCTTCCGGCCGCGCTTCGACTGGCGGGGCCACGGTCTGGGCAAGACGGTCCAGCTCGCCAAGTGGACCGTCCTGTTCGTGCTCGCCAACCAGGCCGGCGTGCTCGTCGTCACCCAGCTCGCCACGGCGGCCGGAAAGGCCTCCGGGGAGCACGGCGCCGGCTTCCTCGCCTACTCCAACGCCCAGCTGATCTGGGGCATGCCGCAGGCGATCATCACGGTCTCGGTGATGGCGGCGCTACTGCCGCGCATCTCCCGGGCCGCGCACGACAACGACCCGGGCGCGGTCCGCGACGACATCTCGCAGGGTCTGCGCAACTCGGCGGTCGCGATCGTCCCCGTCTCCTTCATGTTCCTCGCGCTCGGCGTCCCGATGTGCACCCTGCTGTACTCCAGCAGCGGCGTCGAGGCGGGCCGGTCCATGGGCTTCATCCTGATGGCGTTCGCACTGGGGCTGATCCCGTACTCGGTCCAGTACGTCGTGCTGCGCGGCTTCTACGCGTACGAGGACACGCGGACGCCGTTCTACAACACGGTCATCGTGGCCGCGGTGAACGCCGCGGTCTCGGCCGCCTGCTATGTGATCCTGCCCGCCCAGTGGGCAGTCGTGGGAATGGCGGGCGCGTACGGTCTGGCCTACGCGGTGGGCGTCGGGGTGGCCTGGCGCCGGCTGCGCAACCGTCTGGGCGGCGACCTGGACGGAACGCGCGTCCTGCGTACGTACGCGAGGCTGTCCCTGGCGGCCGTCCCGGCGGCCGCGATGGGCGGCGCGCTGGGCTACGTCGTCCTCAAGGGGCTCGGCCAGGGGGCGCTCGGCTCGCTGGCCGCCCTCGTGGCGGGCGGGACCGTGCTGCTCGGTGTCTTCTTCGTCGCGGCGAAGAAGATGCGGATCGAGGAGCTCAACTCCATGGTCGGAATGGTGCGGGGACGGCTCGGACGCTGAGTCCGTTCACTCGCGCACAACCATCGTCCGCCGCCGTGTGTCGTGCATAGCGCCGGACTGTGGGCACAATTGGCAGGACTTTGCATGGCTGGCCGACAGCACGCAACGGATGGGGAGGCAGGAACGACGGTGGCGGAACGTAGCACGGCTGCCGTCGACGTGGCCGACAACAGCGGCGACAACCCGCTGACCGCCAAGGCGGACGGGGCCACGACCGACGGGGTGGCGGAATCCATCGATACGGCAGACACGGCGGAGCAGGGCCCCGGCGACACGGGCGGTGAACGGAAGCCCGCCGAGCCCTCCATCGCCACACCGGAGTTGCACAGCGGCCACAAGCTCGCCAGACGCTACCGGCTCGAAGAGTGCGTCACCCGTCTGGACGGTTTCAGCAGCTGGCGGGCGGTCGACGAAAAACTCCGCCGCGCCGTCGGGGTCCATCTGCTCCCGGCGGACCACCCGCGGGCGCGTTCCGTGCTGGCGGCCGCCCGCTCGTCCGCGCTCCTGGGGGACCCGCGCTTCGTCCAGGTCCTGGACGCGGTGGAGGAGAACGACCTCGTCTACGTGGTCCACGAGTGGCTGCCGGACGCCACCGAGCTGACCGCGCTGCTGGCCTCCGGCCCGCTGGAGGCGCACGACGCCTACCAGATGGTCACCCAGATCTCCCAGGCCATGGCGGCGGCCCACCGCGAGGGCCTCGCGCATCTGCGGCTGACTCCCGGCGCGGTCCTGCGGACCTCCTCGGGGCAGTACCGCATCCGCGGGCTCGCGGTGAACGCCGCACTGCGCGGCATCACCTCCGACACGCCCCAGCGGACCGACACGGAGGCGGTCGGCGCGCTGCTGTACGCCTCGCTGACCCAGCGCTGGCCGTACGACAGCGATGCCTACGGCCTGCACGGGCTGCCCAAGGGCGTCGGCCTGATCGCTCCCGACCAGGTGCGCGCGGGCGTCCACCGGGGTCTTTCCGAGCTCGCCATGCGGGCGCTGGCCAACGACGGCGCCACCGCGTCGCGCCAGGAGCCGGCCTGCACCACGCCGGACGAGCTGGTCAAGGCCGTCTCTGCGATGCCGCGGATCCGCCCGCCGGAGCCCGCGTTCACCGCGCCGCCCGAGTACCAGCGCACCACCTACCAGCAGGGCACCTACGGCCGCCCGCCCGCTGGACCGCACCCGGCGGTCACCCAGGTCGTGCCGGCCCCGCCGCCCACGCTCCAGGGCCGTACCGGCAAGGCGATCAAGTGGGCCGTATCGGCGCTGCTGATCGCCGCGCTCGGCCTCGGCAGCTGGCAGCTCGCGGACAGCCTCCTGGGCCACGACAAGGGCTCCGGCGAGTCCGGGACGTCCCAGCAGCCGAACAAGAGCGACGGCGACAAGCCGAAGGCGCCGGTGCCACTGCGGATCCAGGGCGCTGAGGAGTACGCCCCGGACGGCAAGCCGCAGAAGCCCGAGGCGGTGGGCAAAACGTACGACGGCGACTCCTCCACGTACTGGAACTCCAAGAGCTACATCGGCGGCCCCAAGCTCGCCCCCTTCAAGCAGGGTGTGGGCATCGTCTACGACCTCGGGTCCGAGAAGGACGTGTCGGCGGCGTCGATAGCGCTCCGGTACGGCGGCGACCACACCACGCTGGCGCTGTACGCGGCGGACTCCATGTCGCCGAGCACGCCGGTCGGCTCGATGACGCAGATCGCGACCACGACGACGAGCGGCACCTCGGCCGATCTCAAGGCGGCGAAGCCGGTGAAGACCCGCTACGTCGTCCTGTGGCTCACGGCAGTGCCGGACGCGCCCAGAGACGAATTCAGCGGCGCCGGTTTCAAGCAGGCCATAACGGACGTCAAGTTCACCGGCTGATCCGGAAGTACGACAGAAGATCCGACAGCGCGGGGAGGGGGCTCACCGTTGGACGACGCCACATACGGCGGCGCGAGCGACCAGGACCTTCTGGCCCGCCATGTCGACGGTGACCCCGACGCCTTCGGCGAGCTGGTCCGGCGCCACCGGGACAGACTCTGGGCGGTCGCCCTGCGGACGCTCGGCGACCGCGAGGAGGCCGCCGACGCCGTCCAGGACGCCCTGGTGTCGGCCTACCGGGCCGCCCACACCTTCCGCGGCCAGTCGGCCGTCACGACGTGGCTGCACCGCATCACGGTGAACGCCTGCCTCGACCGGGCCCGCAAGGCGGCGTCCCGCAAGACCTCGCCGGTCGACGACGCGGAACGCCTGGAGCTGCTCCTGGAGCCCCACGAGTCGGCCGAGGCACCCGCGGAGCGCCAGGACCTCCACCGGCAGCTGGTGAAGGCGCTGGGGACGCTCCCGGCCGAACAGCGCGCCGCCCTGGTCCTGGTCGACATGCAGGGCTATCCGGTGGCGGAGGCGGCGGAGGTTCTCGACGTGCCGGTGGGAACCGTCAAAAGCCGCTGCGCCCGGGGCCGGGCCCGGCTGCAACCCCTGCTCAGTCATCTGCGCGGTGATGCGGGCGATACCGGGGATAGCCAGGAGCGCGGTGGGGGAAGGAACCGGACGCCGGGGACATCCGTCCCACCTGCGTCGGGACCAAGGGACGCAGGACCGAATGATCCTGCTGCTGTGAAGGGCGGAGGTGGGCGCACGTGACATCCACGGCCGACATGGCTCAGCACCCGGACGTCTCGGAGATCTCCGACCTCCACGAGGGCCTGCTGCCCCCCTCCCGTACGGCCGCCGTGCGCCGGCACCTGGACGGCTGCGACCTCTGCGCGGACGTCCACGCCTCCTTGGCGGAGATCCGCGAGCTGCTCGGCACCCTGCCCGGGCCGCCGCGTATGCCCGCCGACATCGCGGGCCGGATCGACGCGGCGCTGGCCGCCGAGGCTCTCCTCGACGCCACGGCGCCCAACGGGACGCCCGTTCCCGTGGGGGCGACCGCGGTATCCGTCGCCACGGAAACGCCCGTCAGCGCCGAGACGGGCGAAGACGCGGCGCATGTTTCACGTGAAACATCGCTCGGATCCGTCGCTGCCGACGCTCTTGCGGCGGGCCGCCCGGCCGGGCGCCCCCGGGCAGCCACCGGACCCGGCCGCCCCCGCACCCCTCGGCGTCGCCGCACGGCCGTGCTCGGAGCTGTCTTCGGCGCGGCGGCGATCGGGGTGGGTGTCTTCCTGGTGCAGACGCTCCAGCCGTCCGATGACAACCCCGCCCAGAAGTCCGACATCGCATCCCCCCAGCAGCACGGGGATGTCTTCTCCGAGGCCTCCCTCGCCGGGCAGGTGCAGACCCTGCTGTCCTCGCGGCCCGCGCTGGAGAGCGCCGGGACCTCCCCGTCGGGCAAGAAGCCGGACCTCGGCGTCACGTCCAACTCCCCGAAGCTCGGCGTCGATGTCACCGTGCCGCCGTGCGTCCAGGCGGGCACCGGCCGGACCTCGCAGCCCCCGCTCGCCGTCGAAACGGGCGAGTACCAGGGGACCCGGGCCTACCTCGTCGTCCTTCCGCACCCCACGGACACCTCACAGGTCCAGGCGTACGTCGTCGACGCGGCCTGCGAGACCGCGGCGCCCGACGCCAAGGGCAAGCTGCTGCTGACCCACGCCTATCCCCGTCGCTGAGACGCTCCGGGAATGCTCGCCCCGTAGGATCCGTTGGGTGGGGTGAGAGTCCTGGACCGGGCCCCGGTAGGCAGTAGGCAGTCCGCAGAGACGAGGAAGAAATCCGTGAGCGACGTCCGTAACGTGATCATCATTGGCTCCGGGCCGGCCGGCTACACGGCTGCGCTCTACACCGCGCGTGCGTCGCTTCAGCCGCTGGTGTTCGAAGGCGCCGTCACCGCCGGTGGCGCCCTGATGAACACCACCGAGGTGGAGAACTTCCCCGGCTTCCGCGACGGAATCGTGGGCCCCGACCTCATGGACAACATGCGGGCGCAGGCCGAGCGCTTCGGCGCCGAGCTGGTCCCGGACGACGTCGTGACCGTCGACCTCAGCGGCGAGATCAAGACCGTCACGGACACCGCCGGCACCGTCCACCGCGCCAAGGCCGTGATCGTCACGACCGGCTCCCAGCACCGCAAGCTCGGGCTGCCGAACGAGGACAAGCTCTCCGGGCGCGGTGTCTCCTGGTGCGCCACCTGCGACGGGTTCTTCTTCAAGGACCAGGACATCGCCGTGGTCGGCGGCGGCGACACCGCGATGGAGGAAGCGACCTTCCTCTCGCGCTTCGCCAAGTCGGTCACCATCGTCCACCGCCGGGACAGCCTGCGCGCCTCCAAGGCGATGCAGGAACGCGCCTTCGCCGACCCGAAGATCAAGTTCGCCTGGGACAGCGAGGTCGCCGAGATCCACGGCGACCAGAAGCTTTCCAGTCTGACCCTGCGCAACACCAAGACCGGTGAGACCTCCGAGCTGGCGGTGACCGGCCTCTTCATCGCCGTGGGCCACGACCCGCGCACCGAGCTCTTCAAGGGCCAGCTCGACCTGGACGACGAGGGCTACCTCAAGGTCGCCGCGCCCTCCACCCGTACCAACCTGACCGGTGTCTTCGGCGCCGGTGACGTGGTGGACCACACCTACCGCCAGGCGATCACCGCCGCCGGTACGGGCTGCTCCGCCGCTCTCGACGCCGAGCGCTTCCTGGCCGCGCTCGCCGACGACGAGAAGGCCGCCGCGGCCGCCGTCTGAACCATCCTGACCTCCCTCCCCACCCCTCACCCCACACCCGCAAGGAGGCTGCCGTGGCCGGCACCCTGAAGAACGTGACCGACGCCGACTTCGACGAGGTCGTCCTCAAGAGCGACAAGCCCGTACTCGTGGACTTCTGGGCGGCGTGGTGCGGCCCGTGCCGCCAGATCGCCCCGTCCCTGGAGGCCATCGCGGCGGAGCACCGCGACCAGATCGAGATCGTCAAGCTCAACATCGACGAGAACCCGGCCACTGCCGCCAAGTACGGCGTGATGTCCATCCCGACCCTGAACGTCTACCAGGGCGGCGAGGTCGCCAAGACCATCGTGGGCGCCAAGCCGAAGGCTGCTCTTCTGCGCGACCTCGACGGCTTCCTCGGCGAGTAGGTCCCAGCCGCGCTGTTTCACGTGAAACAGCGCGAACGGGCCCGCCCCTCATCAGAGGGCGGGCCCGTTCGCATGTCCGGACGCCCGAGAGCCGCGGCGTTCCGCGAGTGCCGTGAAGTTCTACAGCGGCCGCAGGGCGGGCTCCTTCTGGACGGCTCCCAGCAGCCGGTCCAGGGCCAGTTCGACGTCTTCCTTCCAGGAGAGCGTCGTCCTCAGCTCCAGCCGCAGCCGGGGATACCGGGGATGCGGCCGTACGGTCTTGAAGCCCACCGCCAGCAGATGGTCGGCGGGCAGCACACACGCGGGCTCGTGCCAGCGGGCGTCCCCGAACGCCTCGATGGCCTTGAAGCCCCGGCGCAGCAGATCCTTGGCGACCGTCTGCACCATCACTCTCCCCAGCCCCTGGCCCTGATAGCCGGGCATGATCCACCCCGTTATCAGCTGCACCGCGTCGGGGGACACCGGGCTGGTAGGGAAGGCCGTGGCGCGCGGCACATACGCGGGCGGGGCGTAGAGGACGAAGCCCACAGGCACGTCGTCGACATAGACGACCCGGCCACACGAGCCCCACTCCAGGAGCACGGCCGATATCCAGGCTTCCTTTTCGAGCTCGGGCGTCCCCGCCTTTATCGCGGCCTCTCCGCTGACTGGGTCAAGTTCCCAGAAGACACAGGCGCGGCAGCGCTTGGGAAGGTCCGGAAGGTTGTCCAGCGTGAGCGGTACAAGCCGACGCCCCATGAAGGCTGTTCCTCGCTTCCCTCGCCTGCCGCCCCGTGGGCGGCTGCCAGTGCACTCCGTTCCCGGAGAAGACTGCCGACGAACCCGCCGACCGCCCCGAGGCCCAGCCCCGCTGTCACCAGTCGGGTACGGCTCACCGTTCGCATGGCTCACCGCCCTCCCTCCGAAGTGGCCCAAGGTGGATGTGCCATACCAGAACGCATCGTATCCACCCAACGCCAGTGCGGATACCGCACAACAGCAAAGGGCGGGCTGTGTTCCTGTATGCATCGGAACACAGCCCGCCCTTCACGACAACTGCCGTGGCTCAGACGGGGAGCAGGTCACCGGCTCAGACTTCGTCGCCGTCCTCGGAGTCCTCGGCGAGGCCCTTGTTGAGGACCCGTCCCTCGCCAGGGGCGAGGGTGCCGAGGATTCGCTCCAGATCGTCCATCGACGCGAACTCGACGACGATCTTTCCCTTCTTCTGGCCGAGGTCGACCTTCACCCGCGTCTCGAAGCGGTCCGAGAGCCGGGAGGCCAGATCGGAGAGCGCCGGCGCCAGCCGGGTCCCGGCGCGCGGGCCCTTCGCCTTGGCGGCGCTCTTGGGCTCCGAGTTCAGCAGGGTCACGATCTCCTCGACCGCCCGCACCGAAAGCCCCTCAGCCACGATGCGGTGCGCCAGCCGGTCCTGCTCGTCCGAGTCGTCGACGGAGAGCAGCGCCCGGGCGTGGCCCGCCGAGAGGACCCCGGCCGCCACCCTGCGCTGAACCGGCGGCGAGAGCCGCAGCAGGCGCAGGGTGTTGGAGACCTGCGGGCGCGAGCGGCCGATGCGGTCGGCCAGCTGGTCATGCGTGCACTCGAAGTCCCTCAGCAGCTGGTCGTACGCCGCAGCCTCTTCCAGCGGGTTCAGCTGGGAGCGGTGCAGGTTCTCCAGGAGTGCGTCCAGGAGCAGCTTGTCATCGTCCGTGTCCCGCACGATCGAGGGGATCCGCTCCAGGCCCGCCTCGCGGCAGGCCCGCCAGCGCCGCTCTCCCATGATGAGCTCAAAGCGCTCGGGCGTCAGCTGCCGTACGACGACGGGCTGGAGAAGCCCGACTTCCTTGATGGAAGTGATGAGCTCGGCGAGGGCGTCCTCGTCGAACACCTCACGCGGCTGGCGCGGGTTGGGCGTGATCGCGTCCAGTGGCAGCTCCGCGAAATACGCCCCCGCGGGCGCCTTCAGCTGCGGCACCACCGGCTCGGGTGCCTGGACCGGCACCGGTGTTTCACGTGAAACAGAAGCCGCCGGGAGCGTGCCCAGCTTCGCCGCCGCCACCCCGCGCTCCGCGGTCAGCACCGGCACCGCCGCCGGGGACGTGGAAGCCGTCCCCACCGAGGGCACGGACTTCTCCTGCGGGGCGGCGGGGATCAGCGCACCGAGCCCGCGCCCCAGACCTCTACGTCGCTCACTCACTGGATCCCCTCCGACATGCTGTGCTGGTTGTTCTGACTGCCCACGGGGATGTGCGTCGGGTCGTAGTTGATGCCGACCCCGCGCAGTGCGATCTCGCGGGCGGCTTCGAGATACGAGAGCGAGCCGCTGGAGCCCGGGTCATAGGTGAGCACCGTCTGGCCGTAGCTCGGAGCCTCCGAGATACGTACCGATCGCGGGATGCTCGTCCGCAGGACCTCGTGGCCGAAGTGGCTGCGCACCTCGTCGGCCACCTGGGAGGCGAGCCTGGTCCTGCCGTCGTACATGGTGAGCAGGATCGTCGAGACATGCAGCGTGGGGTTCAGATGCCCTCGCACCAGGTCGACGTTCCGCAGCAGCTGGCCCAGTCCCTCCAGCGCGTAGTACTCGCACTGGATGGGGATCAGGACCTCGGCACCGGCGACGAGAGCGTTGACGGTGAGGAGCCCCAGGGACGGCGGGCAGTCGATCAGGATGTAATCCAGCGGCTGCTCGTACGCCTGGATGGCGCGCTGCAGACGGCTCTCCCGTGCCACCAGGGACACCAGCTCGATCTCCGCGCCGGCCAGGTCGATCGTGGCCGGGGCACAGAAGAGGCCCTCCACGTCCCGGACCGGCTGGACGACCTCGGAGAGCGGTCTGCTCTCCACCAGGACGTCATAGATCGAGGGGACGTCGGCGTGGTGGTCTATCCCCAGCGCGGTGGAGGCGTTGCCCTGCGGGTCGAGGTCGACCACCAGAACCCGGGCACCGTGCAGCGCCAGGGAGGCGGCGAGATTGACCGTGGTAGTGGTCTTTCCCACTCCGCCCTTCTGGTTGGCGACCACCATGATGCGTGTCTGCTCCGGCCGGGGCAGGCCCTCGCCGGTACGGCCGAGAGCTTCCACCGCCAGCTGGGCAGCACGACCGATGGGGGTGTCGTCCATCGGGGGCGGTGTTTCACGTGAAACATCCTCCCCCGCCGATTCGGTACGGGGACCGGGGACCGGATCGGTCATCGGTCCCGCGATGTTGGCGTCGGACCGCAAGGATTCACTCTCCTCGACTTCAGGCTCGCAATGCACAGAGCCTGCCATGCTTTCGGGGTCGTGAACCAGCGAGGCCCGTTCTTCTGTGGATGAATCCACCTCTGTGGACAACTCCGTAGCCCGTGAAGGGGACTCCAGGGCCCCGCCCAAGGGCTTGCGGTCGCGCGGCGCGGCATTACGACCGCGGCTGATGATTCCATGCAGCAGAGAGCGACGTTTCACGTGAAACACGATGCACGCGCCCTGCGGTCAGATCGTCACGACACTCCGAAATGCGTACGTATCGCACCTTCTATGGAGCATCCGCCCCTCGGCAGGCCTGCGGGTCAGCGGCGGCGCCTGGTACGGCTGGTCCTGGCGGCCTTGGCCCGCTTGGCGGCGAACCGCACACCGCCCGGGCTCTCCCCGACCTCGACCCGCACCACCGTCGACAGCGGGTCCACGATGCCCTCGCCGACATGCAGCACTGAGGTATTCACCACACCGAGCTTGCTCAGCGCGGCCCGCGCACCCTGGATCTCCTCCTCGGCGGTGTCGCCCTTGAGCGCCAGCATCTCGCCGTAAGGACGCAGCAGGGGCACACCCCACCCGGCCAGCCGGTCCAGCGGGGCCACCGCACGGGCCGTGACCACATGCACCGGCTGCACCTTGCCCAGCATCTCCTCGGCCCGGCCGCGCACCACGGTCACATGGTCCAGGCCCAGCAGCTCCACGACTTCCTGAAGGAAATTGGTGCGCCGCAACAGCGGCTCAAGGAGCGTGATCTTCAGATCCGGGCGCACCAGCGCCAGCGGAATACC
Source organism: Streptomyces sp. NPDC059994 (assembly GCF_042737755.1). NCBI lineage: Bacteria > Bacillati > Actinomycetota > Actinomycetes > Kitasatosporales > Streptomycetaceae > Streptomyces > Streptomyces sp. NPDC059994. The sequence continues at coordinate 20,746 of NZ_JBHWUR010000008.1, read as the reverse complement.
GGGCAGACCGGCGCCGGAGCCGACATCGCAGACCGTGACGCCCTCGGGGACGACCTCGGAGAGCACGGCGCAATTGAGCAGGTGGCGCTCCCAGAGGCGGGGCACCTCGCGCGGGCCGATCAGGCCGCGCTTGACTCCCGCGTCCGCGAGCAGCTCGGCGTACCGGACGGCTTCCGGAAAGTACTCGCCGAATACCGCGCGCGCCTCTTCGGGCGCCTGGGGAAGCTCTGCTGCTGCCTCCGTCACGGGGGACCGTCCTTCCGTACCGCGCTTCCCGCGCTGGGGTGGCTGACTATCAGGCTGACAAAGTTCGGCCCCGCCTGCGAACAGACGGGGCCGAACAAGCAATGAACCGCTCAGGCGGGGAGCACGACGACGAAGCGCTGCGGCTCCTCGCCCTCGGACTCGCTGCGCAGACCGGCGGCGGCGACCGCGTCGTGCACGACCTTGCGCTCGAACGGCGTCATGGGCTGGAGCTTCACCGGCTGGCCGGAGTCCTTGACCTCGTCCGCCGTCTTGGCACCCAGCTCGGACAGTTCCGTGCGCTTCTTGGCCCGGAAACCCGCGATGTCGAGCATCAGACGGCTGCGGTCGCCGGTCTCCCGGTGCACGGCCAGTCGCGTCAGCTCCTGGAGCGCCTCCAGCACCTCACCGTCACGGCCGACGAGCTTCTGCAGGTCACGGCTGTTGGCGTCGCTGATGATCGAAACCGCGGCACGGTCCGCCTCGACGTCCATGTCGATGTCGCCGTCCAGGTCGGCGATGTCGAGCAGGCCCTCAAGGTAGTCGGCGGCGATCTCCCCCTCCTGCTCCAGGCGGGACAGGGTGTCAACACCCTCGGCGGCCGGGATGGTGCCTTCCGTCACGGATGGACTCCTTCTTACTTCTTGGACGGGTGCTTGGGCCGCTGCTGACCCTTGCGCTGTCCGGACTGGGCCTTGCTGCGTGCGGTACCGGAGGCGGGCTTGCCCGCCGTCTTGGACTTGGCGTTCTGCGGCGCGTCCTGCTTCTCCGCGGAGTCCTCGTCCGACGTGCCCTTTTCCAGCGAGGTCTTCGCCGGCTCCTCACCATCGCCGCCACCCTGCACGGCGGTCGCACCGGACTGGCGCTGGGCCTTGGTCTGACGCTTGGGCTGCTGCCGCTTGGGCGCGCCGCCCTCCGCCTCGGCCACGGCCGTCTCGCTCTTGGCCACGGAGCCGTCGGCCTGGGCCGCGAAGCCCTGCTTGGCCAGGCCGCTGATGAACTTGCGCTCGTTGTCGTTGCGGTCCGGGCCCTTGGCCACGATCGCCTGGACCACCGCGCGACGGCGCTTGCCGCGGACGTCATTGTGGGCGGCGATGCTCTTGCTCAGCCGCTCCAGGTAGCTGGCCTGCGCCTTCGAGCCCGGCGTCGGGTTCTGGTTGATCACGTACATCTGCTGGCCCATGGTCCACACGTTGGTGGTCAGCCAGTAGACGAGGACACCGACGGGGAAGTTGATACCCATCACGGCGAACATGACCGGGAAGACGTACATCAGCATCTTCTGCTGCTGCATGAACGGCGTCTTCACCGAGAGGTCCACGTTCTTCGTCATCAGCTGGCGCTGGGTGAAGAACTGCGAGGCGGACATCATCACGATCATGATCGCGGTCACGACGCGGACGTCGGTCAGCGTGGCGCCCAGGCTCTCGACCTTGGAGGCGCTGTCCGTGAACTTGGCCGCCAGCGGGGCGCCCAAGATGTGCGCCTTCTGGGCGCTCTCCAGCAGCGGCTGGTTGATGACGCCGATGGTCTTGCCGCTCGCGATGCCCGACAGCACGTGGTAGAGCGCGAAGAAGAACGGCGACTGCGCCAGGATGGGAAGACACGAGGAGAGCGGGTTGGTGCCCGTCTCCTTGTACAGCTTCATCATCTCTTCGGACTGTCGCTGCTTGTCGCTCTTGTAGCGCTCCTGGATGGCCTTCATCTTCGGCTGGAGCGCCTGCATGTTCCGGGTCGACTTGATCTGCTTCACGAAGAGCGGGATCAGGCAGATACGGATCAGCACCACGAGGGACACGATCGACAGGCCCCAGGCCCAGCCCGTGTCCGGCCCGAAGATCGCGCCGTACAACCTGTGGAACTGGACGATGACCCAGGAAACAGGCCAGGTGATAAAGCTGAACAGACTGGCAATCGTGTCCACTAATCAGGCTCCTTGAGCATTGGGCGAGGTCTCTGCGGCCGGGCTGGGCTCGGTCTCTGCGGCAAAGTGCCCGCCCTTGCTGCCGCGCCAGGCGTTGCGCAGCGCCTCGTGCCAACGAGGGCGCTTGCGTTCGGGGACGTAGTCCACGCCGCCCGGTGACCACGGATTGCACCGCAGAATCCGCCAGGCGGTCAGTGCCGTGCCCTTCACCGCGCCATGCCGGTCAATGGCCGTGAATCCGTAGTGGGAACACGACGGGTAGTACCTGCAGACGGGCCCGAGCAGCGGGCTGATCGTCCACTGGTACAGCTTGATCAGGGCCAGCAGCGGGTACTTCATCGCGCACCCCCTCCCAGCAGCCGCTGAAGGGCGGCGTCCAGGTCTCGGGCCAGATGTGCATGATCGGCATCGCCCGCGCCGGGCAATGCTCGTACGACCACCAGGCTACCGGGGGGCAGCTGGGACAGCCGATCGCGCATCAGATGGCGAAGCCTTCGCTTCACCAGGTTGCGGACGACCGCCACACCCACGGCCTTGCTGACGACGAAACCCGCACGCGTCGGGGGAGCGCTCTCCCCAGGCGCGTGCGGGTCCGTTGCACCGCTGCGTAGATGGACGACAAGGAGCGGGCGACCGGCCCGGCGTCCTCGGCGTACCGCGGTCGCGAATTCTTCGCGCCGCCTCAGCCGATTCTCGGTAGGCAGCACGTCATGACCTGTATGCGATTAGGCGGACAGGCTGGCGCGGCCCTTGCCACGACGGTTCGCAAGGATGGCGCGACCGGCACGGGTACGCATCCGCAGGCGGAAGCCGTGGGTCTTGGCGCGACGACGGTTGTTCGGCTGGAAGGTGCGCTTGCTCACTCGGGGGCTCCAGAAATGATTCGGTGGTGGCGGGACATCGCCTGGCTGTCACCGTGCGCCCACGAGAAGCTCGCAATTCGCGAAGCTCGCAATACGCCCGAGTGCACCGCTTCACGATCACAGACCGTGATCTTTGCCCATCGGAGGCAGGCGGCAGCAGCCATCGACAACTCGACCTGGTTACGGTACGCGCGGCTACGCCATCCGGTCAAACCAGCGTCTTCATGGGGCCCACTGTGCACAGCCTGTGGACAACAACTTGAACCACGTCAGTCGCCGCGACTACCGTGGCTCGACCCTGACCTTTTCCTCTCTGTCCTTGCCTGTCCTTGCCTGTCCTTCCATCCCGTCCCGAGAACCACACATTCGTGGGACCTGCGAGAGAGCGTGCCTTGTGGCTGACGTACCTGCCGATCTTGCCGCAGTGTGGCCACGAGTGCTGGAGCAGCTCCTCGGGGAGGGCCAGCAGGGCATCGAGCCCAAGGACAAGCAGTGGATCGAGCGCTGCCAGCCGCTCGCCCTGGTCGCCGACACGGCGCTGCTCGCCGTGCCCAACGAGTGGGGCAAGCGCGTCCTGGAAGGCCGCCTGGCCCCGCTGATCAGCGACACGCTCAGCCGTGAGTGCGGCCGCCCGATCCGGATCGCGATCACCGTCGACGACTCCGTGGGCGAGCCCCCGGGCGGCGGTCCGCAGTCCGCGCCGCCCCAGCAGCAGCCCCCGCGCTACCAGGACGACGCCTACGGCCGCCCGGCCGACGACGGCCTGCCGACCGTGCGCCCCGCGTACCCGGACTACCAGCAGCAGCGCCCCGAGCCCGGCGCCTGGCCGCGCGCCCAGGAAGACCTGTCCTGGCAGCAGCCCCGCCTCGGCGGCTTCCAGGACCGCGACCCGTACGCGACCGCCCGCCCGCAGCAGCCGCAGCACGACTACCGGCAGCCGCAGATGCCCGAGCGCCCGCAGTACGAGCAGCAGTCGCAGCCGTACGAGCAGCAGCGGCCGGAGCGCCACGAGCGCCACGATCTCTCCGAGCCGCAGTCCCAGCAGCACCACGGCGGCCCGCAGGGCGGCGGCGGCCCGCGTCCGATGGGCGGCCCCTCGTCGTCCTCGGCGGCCCGGCCCGGCGGCCCCGGCGAGCCGCACGCGCGCCTCAACCCCAAGTACCTCTTCGACACGTTCGTCATCGGTTCCTCGAACCGGTTCGCGCACGCGGCGGCCGTCGCCGTCGCCGAGGCGCCGGCCAAGGCGTACAACCCGCTCTTCATCTACGGGGAGTCGGGCCTTGGCAAAACGCATCTGCTGCACGCCATCGGGCACTACGCCCGCAGCCTCTACCCGGGCACGCGTGTGCGCTACGTGAGCTCCGAGGAGTTCACCAACGAGTTCATCAACTCGATCCGCGACGGCAAGGGCGACACCTTCCGCAAGCGGTACCGGGACGTGGACATCCTCCTGGTCGACGACATCCAGTTCCTGGCGAGCAAGGAGTCGACGCAGGAGGAGTTCTTCCACACCTTCAACACGCTCCACAACGCCAACAAGCAGATCGTGCTCTCCTCCGACCGGCCGCCCAAGCAGCTGATGACGCTTGAGGACCGGCTGAGGAACCGTTTCGAGTGGGGTCTGACCACCGATGTTCAGCCGCCGGAGCTGGAGACGCGCATCGCGATCCTCCGTAAGAAGGCGGTGCAGGAGCAGCTCAACGCCCCGCCGGAGGTGCTGGAGTTCATCGCGTCCCGGATCTCGCGGAACATCCGTGAGCTGGAGGGCGCACTGATCCGGGTGACGGCGTTCGCGTCGCTCAACCGGCAGCCGGTCGACCTGGGACTCACCGAGATCGTGCTGAAGGACCTGATCCCCGGCGGCGAGGACTCGGCGCCCGAGATCACGGCCGGCGCGATCATGGCGGCGACCGCCGACTACTTCGGGCTCACCGTCGAGGACCTGTGCGGATCCTCGCGCAGCCGGGTCCTGGTGACGGCCCGCCAGATCGCGATGTACCTGTGCCGCGAGCTCACCGACCTCTCGCTGCCGAAGATCGGGGCGCAGTTCGGCGGCCGCGACCACACGACGGTGATGCACGCCGACCGGAAGATCCGCGCGCTGATGGCCGAGCGGCGCTCCATCTACAACCAGGTCACCGAGCTCACCAACCGCATCAAGAACGGCTGAGCAGACCGCTCACAGAGCCTCTCAGGGCGCCCGGACACCCCGTCCCGGGCGCCCTTCGCGTTGCCCAGGAGCCCCCGTACGTCCGCCGCATTCGTACGTATGGCGTCGTTCCCGCCCCTGTGTACGGCCCGCCGCGACCGGTCCGTAGGGCTCGCCCCGGCCCCCGGTGTTCGAATACGCGCCGGTCCGAGGGGGTTCTCCACAGATCCGGGTACTTTTCCCCGTCCACACCCTGGGGACTGTTCAGTTGTCCAGATTGCTTCCACAGGCCGACGCCCTGATACTCCATCACCCCAGGTCAGATACTTGTGGATTTGTGCGCAAGCTTCGTCCACAGGCTGTGGACGAATTCTCTGTCCACAGCCTGTGGTCAAAGTTGTCCACCGACGGCCCACAGGCTGTGGCCCGTTGCCCACAGCTTCTCCACAGCGCTGTCCACTGTTCGGCAACGCAACACCCCCCGTCACCGGGTCGAGTGAAAGGCGTCACACCAACGAGGCCGGTTGGGCTGTGGGGAACGTGGGTAAAGCTGGGGACAGCCCTGGGGAGAAGTCGACCCTTCCTGTGCATCGGGTGTGCAGAACTTTCGGGTGTCCACAGAACCGGTGAGTTGTCCACCGGCTCCACCCACAGGCGCGGTGGATAAAAAAATGGGTCTGACCTGGGAAAACAGGGTTATCCACCGTTTCCACAGGCCCTACTACTACTGCCACTTAGAGTTAGCTCGAAATCCGCTTCGAAGTGGGGCCTGTGCACAACTTGAGCCCGGCGGCTCCCTGGCCTCTCGCCACGACTTGACCCCGACTCGCACCGAGTGTCAGCGGCGTACGTCAGACTGGTCCCCGGCGATACAGCCGACGACGAAAGCCAGCAGGGCGAGCCAGCAACAGCAGGAGGCGGTTCCGGTGAAGATCCGGGTGGAGCGCGATGTTCTCGCGGAGGCGGTGGCGTGGGTGGCCCGCAGCCTCCCGGCCCGTCCGCCCGCGCCGGTGCTCGCGGGCCTTCTTCTGAAGGCGGAGAACGGCGCCCTCAGCTTCTCCAGCTTCGACTACGAGGTCTCGGCGCGGGTCTCGGTCGACGCCGAGGTCGACGAGGACGGCACGGTGCTCGTCTCCGGCCGCCTGCTCGCCGACATCTGCCGCGCCCTGCCCAACCGCCCGGTGGAGATTTCCACAGACGGTGTACGGGCGACGGTGGTCTGCGGCTCCTCCCGCTTCACCCTCCACACCCTGCCTGTGGAGGAGTACCCGGCGCTGCCGCAGATGCCGACCGCGACCGGCACCGTTCCCGGTGAGGTCTTCGCCTCCGCCGCCGCCCAGGTCGCCATCGCCGCCGGGCGCGACGACACCCTGCCGGTGCTGACCGGCGTCCGGATCGAGATCGAGGGCGACACGGTCACCCTGGCCTCGACCGACCGCTACCGCTTCGCGGTCCGCGAGTTCCTGTGGAAGCCGGAGAACCCGGACGCCTCCGCGGTCGCCCTGGTGCCCGCCAAGACGCTCCTGGACACCGCCAAGGCCCTGACCAGCGGTGACACGGTCACGCTTGCGCTGTCGGGCTCGGGCGCCGGCGAGGGCCTCATTGGCTTCGAGGGCGCCGGCCGGCGCACCACCACCCGGCTGCTCGAAGGCGACCTGCCGAAGTACCGGACGCTGTTCCCCACCGAGTTCAACTCGGTCGCGGTGATCGAGACCGGGCCCTTCGTCGAGGCCGTCAAGCGCGTCTCCCTGGTCGCCGAGCGCAACACGCCGGTCCGCCTCAGCTTCGAGCAGGGCGTGCTCATCCTGGAGGCCGGTTCCAGCGACGACGCACAGGCTGTGGAAAGGGTCGACGCCAACCTGGAGGGCGACGACATCTCGATCGCCTTCAACCCGACCTTCCTGCTCGACGGCCTGAGCGCCATCGACTCGCCGGTAGCCCAGCTCTCCTTCACCACCTCGACCAAGCCGGCGCTGCTGAGCGGCAAGCCCGCGCTCGACGCCGAGGCGGACGACGCGTACAAGTACCTGATCATGCCGGTGCGTCTCTCCGGCTGATCCACCCGGCTGACCTGCGCGGGGCACGTTCGTCTGAGCGGCCGACCCCACAGGTGTGTGCCCGTGTCCGGGCGTAGTCTCGGACACGGGTACGAACGCCACAACGTCAAAGGATCATGTGATGGAGCTCGGTCTCGTCGGCCTCGGCAAGATGGGCGGCAACATGCGCGAGCGGATTCGCCGCGCAGGCCACACCGTCATCGGTTACGACCGCAACCCGGACGTCGCCGATGTCCACAGCCTCGAAGAGCTTGTGGGCAAGCTCAAGGGTCCGCGCGTGGTCTGGGTGATGGTCCCGGCCGGTGCCGCGACCCAGTCGACCATCGACGAGCTGGCCGAGCTGCTCTCCCCCGGCGACGTGGTCGTCGACGGCGGCAACTCGCGCTGGACCGACGACGAGAAGCACGCCGTCGAGCTGGGCCTCAAGGGCATCGGCTTCGTCGACTGCGGTGTCTCCGGCGGCGTCTGGGGCCTGGAGAACGGCTACGCGCTGATGTACGGCGGCGACGCCGAGAACGTGGCGAAGGTCCAGCCGGTCTTCGACGCGCTCAAGCCCGAGGGCGAGTTCGGCTCGGTCCACGCGGGCAAGGTCGGCGCCGGCCACTTCGCCAAGATGGTCCACAACGGCATCGAGTACGCGATGATGCAGGCGTACGCCGAGGGCTGGGAGCTCCTGGAGAAGGTCGACTCCGTCACCGACGTCCGCGAGGTCTTCCGCAGCTGGCAGGAGGGCACGGTCATCCGTTCCTGGCTGCTGGACCTGGCGGTCAACGCCCTTGACGAGGACGAGCACCTCGACCAGCTGCGTGGCTTCGCCGCGGACTCCGGCGAGGGCCGGTGGACCGTGGAGGCGGCCATCGACAACGCCGTGCCGCTGCCCGCGATCACCGCGTCGCTGTTCGCCCGGTTCGCGTCCCGGCAGGACGACTCCCCGCAGATGAAGATGATCGCGGCGCTGCGCAACCAGTTCGGCGGCCACGCGGTCGAGTCCAAGAAGTAATCCACAGGCTGTTGGCAGGGCCGGGGGAGGTCGGCGCACCACCATGCACGTCACGCATCTCTCGCTGGCCGACTTCCGCTCGTACGCCCGGGTCGAGGTTCCGCTCGACCCGGGCGTCACCGCTTTCATGGGCGCCAACGGCCAGGGCAAGACCAATCTCGTCGAGGCGGTCGGCTATCTGGCGACCCTCGGCAGCCACCGGGTCTCCTCGGACGCGCCACTGGTGCGCATGGGCGCCGAGCGGGCGGTCATCCGTGCGGCCGTGACCCAGGGCGAGCGCTCCCAGCTGATCGAGCTGGAGCTGAATCCGGGCCGTGCGAACCGGGCCCGTATCAATCGGTCCTCGCAGGTCAGACCGCGTGACGTGCTGGGGATAGTGCGGACCGTGCTCTTCGCGCCGGAGGATCTGGCGTTGGTCAAGGGCGACCCCGGCGAGCGCCGAAGGTTCCTGGACGAGCTGGTCACCGCGCGCTCTCCGCGCATGGCGGCCGTCCGCTCCGACTACGACCGCGTTCTCAAGCAGCGCAACACCCTGCTGAAGTCGGCCGCGATGGCCCGGCGCCACGGCGGCCGTGGCATGGACCTGTCGACGCTCGACGTGTGGGACCAGCATCTGGCGCAGGTCGGCGCGGAGCTGCTCGCCCAGCGGCTCGACCTGATCGCGACGCTCCAGCCGCTCGCCGACAAGGCGTACGAGCAGCTGGCGCCCGGCGGCGGTCCGGTGGCGCTGGAGTACCGCGCGTCGGCGCAGGGCGGGGCCGCCACCCGTGAGGACCTGTACGGACAGCTGATGGCCGCGCTCGCCGAGGTACGCAAGCAGGAGATCGAGCGGGGCGTGACGCTGGTCGGGCCGCACCGCGACGACCTGCTGCTCAAGCTCGGCCAGCTCCCGGCCAAGGGGTACGCCAGCCACGGCGAGTCCTGGTCGTACGCACTGGCGCTGCGGCTCGCCTCGTACGACCTGCTGCGGGCCGAGGGCAACGAGCCGGTCCTGGTCCTGGACGACGTCTTCGCGGAGCTGGACGCCAGGCGCCGTGAACGACTGGCGGAGCTGGTGGCTCCGGGCGAGCAGGTGCTGGTGACGGCGGCCGTGGACGACGATGTGCCGGGTGTCCTCGCGGGGGCGCGGTACGAGGTCGCCGCGGGAGAGGTGGCGCGGGTATGAGCGAGCACTCCGGTAACGAGACGCCGGTACCCAAGGTTCCCGAGTCCTCCGGCGTCGACCTCGCGCGCGTGGCGCTGCGCGCCGCCAAGGAGCGGGCCAAGGCGCGGGGCGCCGCCGCGCAGCAGAAGAAGCAGGCCCGCCGGGGCGGCGGCCTGCGCTCGGGCGCACGGGCGGACGGGCGCGACCCGCAGCCGCTGGGCGCCGCGATCAACCGGCTGATCACCGAGCGCGGCTGGGAGACCCCGGCCGCGGTGGGCGGAGTGATGGGCCGCTGGCCGGAGATCGTCGGCGACGACCTGGCCAAGCACTGCGTTCCGCTGCGCTACGACGAGGAACCCGACGAGCGCGTCCTCACGGTGCAGTGCGACTCCACGGCGTGGGCGACGCAGCTGCGCCTGCTCGCGCCCCAGCTGGTGGCCCGGCTGAACGCGGACCTGGGGCACGGCACGGTCCGGATGATCAAGGTTCTGGGGCCGGGCGGCCCGCCCACGCGGTACGGGCGCCTGCGGGCCCCGGGGAGCACGGGGCCGGGCGACACGTACGGGTGAGGCAGGGCGCCCCCCGTACGCTCCGCCCCGTACGCTCCGCCCCCCGACGAACCGGCCCCGCACCCGAATAACCCGCCACGTTCCCGCTGTTGGCGGACCTCGCGCGGCAGGAAACCGGGCGGTACGGGTGAGGCGTCCCTCACGGTAGCCGGAGGTTGACAGGCCGAAGCGCTGAATGCCGGTGTGAGGCTCCTAGGGCCCCTATCTGGATATGGGGAGTCGGTAGCCGCCCGCTCAGGGCGGCACATGCGGACTCAGGTACCGGCAAACCCCCATTCATGTCGGCGCTACCGGTAGACTGGTCAATAATCCCGCCCTCCTCGCGGGACCCACCGAATGACGCGGTCGGACGCGCTGCCCCTCCCGGGCGTCGCCCGACGCTGACCATCGCTGAACGATGCAGCCGCTCCTGTCTGCCCAGGACGGCTGTGCTGTGCCAGAAAGGGCGCTTCGTGGCCGATTCCGGCAACCCCAACGAGAACACCCCGTCCGCTGCCGCTGGTGGGAACGGCGAGGTCACCGCCTCGTACGACGCCAGCGCCATCACCGTCCTCGAAGGTCTGGACGCGGTCCGTAAGCGACCCGGCATGTACATCGGCTCGACCGGTGAGCGTGGCCTGCATCACTTGGTGCAAGAGGTCGTCGACAACTCGGTCGACGAGGCCCTCGCCGGTCACGCGGACACGATCGACGTCACGATCCTCGCCGACGGCGGCGTGCGCGTGGTCGACAACGGCCGTGGCATCCCCGTGGACATGCACCCCGTGGAGAAGAAGCCGGCCGTCGAGGTCGTACTGACCGTGCTGCACGCGGGCGGCAAGTTCGGCGGCGGTGGCTACGCCGTCTCCGGTGGTTTGCACGGTGTCGGCGTCTCCGTCGTCAACGCCCTCTCGACCAAGCTCGCGGTCGACATCAAGCGCGACGGCTACCGCTGGACGCAGGACTACAAGCTCGGTGTCCCCACCGCGCCCCTGGCCAGGCACGAGCCGGTCGAGGACAGCGGCACCACGGTGACGTTCTGGGCCGACCCGGACGTCTTCGAGTCCACCGAGTACTCCTTCGAGACGCTCGCGCGGCGCTTCCAGGAGATGGCTTTCCTCAACAAGGGCCTGACGATCAAGCTGACGGACGAGCGGGAGTCGGCGAAGGCCGTCTCCGGGGCGGACTCGGCCGAGGAGTCGGAGGTCGAGCAGGCGCTCACGGTCTCGTACCACTACGAGGGCGGCATCGTCGACTTCGTGAAGTACCTCAACTCGCGCAAGGGCGAGCTGATCCACCCGACCGTGATCGACGTGGAGGCCGAGGACAAGGAGCGCATGCTCTCGGCCGAGATCGCGATGCAGTGGAACTCTCAGTACAGCGAGGGCGTTTACTCCTTTGCGAACACCATCCACACGCACGAGGGGGGTACGCATGAGGAGGGATTCCGCGCCGCGCTCACGGGCCTGGTCAACCGGTACGCCCGTGACAAGAAGCTGCTGCGCGAGAAGGACGACAACTTCTCCGGCGAGGATATTCGCGAGGGTCTGACGGCGATCATCTCCGTCAAGCTGGGCGAGCCGCAGTTCGAGGGCCAGACCAAGACCAAGCTGGGAAACACCGAGGCGAAGACGTTCGTCCAGAAGGTGGTGCACGAGCACCTGACCGACTGGTTCGACCGGAACCCCAACGAGGCCGCGGACATCATCCGCAAGGCCATCCAGGCGCAGACGGCACGTGTCGCCGCCCGCAAGGCGCGCGACCTGACCCGCCGCAAGGGTCTGCTCGAAAGCGCCTCTCTCCCCGGCAAGCTCTCCGACTGCCAGTCCAACGACCCGACGAAGTGCGAGATCTTCATCGTCGAGGGTGACTCCGCCGGTGGTTCGGCGAAGTCCGGCCGGAACCCGATGTACCAGGCCATCCTGCCCATCCGCGGCAAGATCCTGAACGTCGAGAAGGCCCGCATCGACAAGATCCTGCAGAACACCGAGGTCCAGGCGCTGATCTCGGCCTTCGGCACCGGAGTCCACGAGGACTTCGACATCGAGAAGCTCCGCTATCACAAGATCATCCTGATGGCGGACGCCGACGTCGACGGCCAGCACATCAACACCCTGCTGCTGACCTTCCTCTTCCGCTTCATGCGGCCGCTGGTCGAGGCCGGGCACGTGTACCTGTCGCGCCCGCCGCTCTACAAGATCAAGTGGGGCCGGGACGACTTCGAGTACGCGTACTCGGACCGCGAGCGCGACGCGCTCGTGGAACTCGGCAAGCAGTCGGGCAAGCGGATCCGCGAGGACTCGATCCAGCGCTTCAAGGGCCTCGGCGAGATGAACGCCGAGGAGCTGCGCATCACCACGATGGACGTCGAGCACCGCGTCCTGGGCCAGGTCACCCTGGACGACGCGGCCCAGGCCGACGACCTGTTCTCGGTGCTGATGGGCGAGGACGTCGAGGCGCGGCGCTCGTTCATCCAGCGCAACGCCAAGGACGTCCGCTTCCTCGACATCTGAGTCGGTCTGTCGCTGACCGCTTCGAAAGGACTTGAGAACCAGCAATGGCCGACGAGAACACTCCCGCGACCACTGAACCCACCGAGGAAGACCCTGTAATGCGCATCGAGCCCGTCGGGCTTGAGACGGAGATGCAGCGTTCCTACCTCGACTACGCGATGTCCGTCATCGTGTCGCGCGCGCTGCCGGACGTACGGGACGGCCTGAAGCCCGTCCACCGCCGAGTGCTGTACGCGATGTACGACGGCGGCTACCGGCCCGAGAAGGGCTTCTACAAGTGCGCCCGCGTCGTCGGCGACGTCATGGGCACCTACCACCCGCACGGCGACTCCTCGATCTACGACGCGCTCGTCCGCCTCGCCCAGCCCTGGTCGATGCGGATGCCGCTGGTCGACTCCAACGGCAACTTCGGTTCCCCGGGCAACGACCCGGCCGCCGCCATGCGGTACACCGAGTGCAAGATGATCCCGCTGTCCATGGAGATGGTCCGGGACATCGACGAGGAGACCGTCGACTTCCAGGACAACTACGACGGCCGCAACCAGGAGCCGACGGTCCTGCCGGCGCGTTTCCCGAACCTGCTGGTCAACGGCTCCGCCGGTATCGCCGTCGGTATGGCCACCAACATCCCGCCGCACAACCTGCGCGAGGTCGCGGACGGCGCCCAGTGGTTCCTGGCTCACCCGGAGGCCTCGCACGAGGAGCTCCTGGACGCGCTGATCGAGCGCATCAAGGGCCCCGACTTCCCGACCGGCGCCCTGGTGGTCGGCCGTAAGGGCATCGAGGAGGCGTACCGCACCGGGCGCGGCTCCATCACCATGCGCGCGGTGGTCGCGGTCGAGGAGATCCAGAACCGCCAGTGCCTGGTGGTCACGGAACTTCCGTACCAGACCAACCCCGACAACCTCGCGCAGAAGATCGCCGACCTGGTGAAGGACGGCAAGGTCGGCGGCATCGCCGACGTCCGGGACGAGACCAGCTCCCGTACCGGCCAGCGCCTGGTCATCGTGCTCAAGCGGGACGCGGTCGCCAAGGTCGTCCTGAACAACCTGTACAAGCACACCGACCTCCAGACGAACTTCGGCGCCAACATGCTGGCGCTCGTCGACGGTGTGCCCCGCACGCTCTCGGTGGACGCGTTCATCCGTCACTGGGTGACGCACCAGATCGAGGTCATCGTCCGGCGCACCAGGTTCCGGCTGCGCAAGGCGGAGGAGCGGGCCCACATCCTGCGCGGTCTGCTCAAGGCGCTCGACGCGATCGACGAGGTCATCGCGCTGATCCGGCGCAGCGACACCGTCGACATCGCGCGCGAGGGCCTGATGGGCCTGCTCTCCATCGACGAGATCCAGGCCAACGCGATCCTGGAGATGCAGCTCCGCCGGCTCGCCGCCCTGGAGCGCCAGAAGATCGTCGCCGAGCACGACGAGCTCCAGGCGAAGATCAACGAGTACAACGCGATCCTCGCCTCGCCCGAGCGCCAGCGCCAGATCATCAGCGAGGAGCTGGCCGCGATCGTCGAGAAGTTCGGCGACGACCGGCGCTCCAAGCTGGTGCCCTTCGACGGTGACATGTCCATCGAGGACCTGATCGCCGAAGAGGACATCGTCGTCACCATCACCAACGGTGGCTACGTCAAGCGCACCAAGACCGAGGACTACCGCTCGCAGAAGCGCGGCGGCAAGGGCGTGCGGGGCACCAAGCTGAAGCAGGACGACATCGTCGACCACTTCTTCGTCTCCACCACCCACCACTGGCTGCTGTTCTTCACCAACAAGGGCCGCGTCTACCGGGCCAAGGCGTACGAACTGCCGGACGCCGGCCGGGACGCGCGCGGCCAGCACGTGGCGAACCTGCTGGCCTTCCAGCCGGACGAGAAGATCGCCCAGATCCTCGCGATCCGCGACTACGAGGCCGCGCCTTATCTGATCCTGGCCACCAAGGGCGGCCTGGTGAAGAAGACCTCGCTGAAGGACTACGACTCGCCCCGTTCGGGTGGCGTCATCGCGATCAATCTGCGGGAGACCGCGGACGGCAGCGACGACGAACTGATCGGCGCCGAGCTGGTGTCGGCGGACGACGATCTGCTGCTCATCAGCAAGAAGGCGCAGTCCATCCGCTTCACGGCGACGGACGACGCCCTGCGCCCGATGGGCCGCGCCACCTCGGGCGTCAAGGGGATGAGTTTCCGCGAGGGCGACGAGCTGCTCTCGATGAATGTCGTCCGGACCGGTACTTTCGTGTTCACCGCCACCGACGGCGGGTACGCGAAGCGGACCCCCGTCGACGAGTACCGCGTCCAGGGTCGCGGTGGCCTCGGTATCAAGGCCGCCAAGATCGTCGAGGACCGGGGCTCGCTGGTCGGCGCGCTGGTGGTCGAGGAGACGGACGAAATCCTCGCCATCACGCTCGGCGGTGGTGTGATTCGTACGCGAGTCAACGAGGTCAGGGAGACGGGCCGTGACACCATGGGCGTCCAACTGATCAACCTGGGCAAGCGCGATGCCGTCGTCGGCATCGCTCGTAACGCCGAGGCCGGTCGCGAGGCTGAAGAGGTCGACGGTCCCGAAGGGACCGAGATCGACGCGGCCGAAGGCGAGTCTGCCGAGGGCGCAGTCGAGGGCAAGGAGCCTTCGGCCGGGGAGCACGAGGAGTAAAGCGTGAGTGGATCCACGGGCGCCGGATCGGCCGCTTCCGGAGCGAACGGTGCCCGTGGCCCTGCCGCGGACTCCCAGGGGGTAACGGTGACCGACACCCGCGGGCCTGAGGCCCGGTCCGACTACGCCGCCGGGGCGCTCCCCGGCGAGCGCGAGAAGCCCGCGTCGGGCCCCGCGCAGCCGTACCACCCGCCGCAGGCCTACCCGCCGTCCCAGAACGGGACCCAGGGCGGCCAGCAGCGCGGCGCCGGCTCGTCGTCCGCCGCCATCCGCCGCCCCCGCACAGGGGCGCGTACGACACCGCGTACGCGCAAGGCACGGCTGCGGGTGGCGAAGGCCGACCCGTGGTCGGTGATGAAGGTCAGCTTCCTGCTCTCCATCGCGCTGGGCGTGTGCACGGTGGTGGCGGCGGCGGTGCTGTGGATGGTCATGGACGCCATGGGCGTCTTCTCGTCGGTGGGCGGGACCATCAGCGAGGCCACCGGCTCCAACGAGTCCAACGGCTTCGACCTGCAGTCCTTCCTGTCGCTGCCGCGTGTGCTGATCTTCACTTCGGTGATCGCGGTCATCGACGTGGTGCTGGCCACCGCGCTGGCGACGCTCGGCGCGTTCATCTACAACCTCTCGGCCGGTTTCGTGGGCGGCGTCGAGCTCACGCTGGCCGAGGACGAGTAAGCGCGGGTTGCCGCAGTTCAAACGGGGGGCGGCCATCGATTTTGGGACTGGCCCCCACGTGCGCTAATCTTCAGAGGTCAGCGCGCGGGGGGACACCCCGCAGAGCGCGGCGGGGCTATAGCTCAGTTGGTTAGAGCGCATCCCTGATAAGGATGAGGCCACAGGTTCAAATCCTGTTAGCCCCACAGTGCAGAAGGTCCCCGGACAAGAGTCCGGGGACCTTTTCGTTGTGCCATGGGCGTCGGTTCCCGGGCGTCCCGCGGGCCGGGGTCCCGATGCGTGTCCTGCTGCGTACGTACTACGTACGTACGCACATGAAGAAGCCCGGCAACTCGGGGGAGTTGCCGGGCTCGTGCTCGCAAGCTCGGGCAGGAGCTGGGAGGGGTCAGGAGGACGGGGTGGGATCCCCGTCGTCCAAGGCGGGTGTTTCGGCGGTGTCGTCGGGCGTGGAGCTTTGTGCCCCGTCGCCGCCCTCGTTGTCGCCGCCCTCGTTCTCGTCGTGGGCTCCGGGCAGGTGCCGGGTCGAGGGTGTGGAGCCGTGGGCCTCGGCGCGGATTCGCTGCTTCATCGTGGGCGGCAGAGCCGAGGCACTGGGCAGGGCCCACCGCACGTTCGGCGTCTCGGGGGCCAGGTTTTCGCCCCGGTGGTGCGCGGCGCCCTGTTGCGGTACGGAAGCGGCGGCGGTGGCCTGGCCGGCCAGGCCGAGGAAGGCGAGGAGGGTGACGAGCGCGCCGATGAGTGCGGTCCACCACGTCGTGAGCTTGCTGGTTGCCATGACTTCCTCGCTTCTGTGCCGTTTCGGGTTGCCCGATTTGCGTTGTATCTCATGATGTGTACGAGCGGCGGCGGCGAGGGCGCGACGCACCGGTATGGGCGGATCTTCCGATGAACTGCACTCGGATGGACCATCACCGATTGATATCGATCGGTGTGTATAGTCGGGCGACAGAGGTCCCTTACGTCAAGGAAAGACGAGGTCGCGCGGTGAAGAAGCTCCTCCTGGTCGCACTGGCCGCCATCGGCGGGCTCCTCGTGTACCGCCAGATCCAGGCGGATCGCGCCGAGCAGGACCTGTGGACGGAGGCGACCGACTCCGTGCCCGCAGGTTCGGGTGTGTGAGCCCCACAGAGTCCAGTTGCAGAGCCCCGGCCGCCGACGCGGCCGGGGCTCTGTGCTGTCATGTGCCCGGGGCAGTCGTCCCCACGGGTTCACCTGCGCAAATCAATGGCTTGCAGAAGCGAAATTGAAGGGGGCGCGGCGGCATGACGAACCAGCGTGGGAAGGGCCGGGCCGCAGCCGCCGTGGCCGCGTTGTGCACGCTGGCGGCCTTCCAGGGCCAGGGGGCGGAAGCCGCGAACGGGCAGCAGCCGCACCGCCCGTACCGCGCTGACGGCCCCTACCGCTACGAACCTCACGCCCAGCCCGTCACCGGAGCCGCGACCGGCCAGGGCGCGCCGCAGCTGGCGCCGGGAGCGGTGTACCGGTCGGCAGTCGGGCCCGGCGCGAAGGCCTACTTCCAGGTCGACCTGGGCGGCACCGGAGACGCCTATGTGTCGGCCGTGGCCGTACCGAAGGCCGACACCAAGGTCGCCTTCGGCGACGGCATCGAGCTCACGCTCCAGGACCGCGACGGCAACACCTGCGACACCGGCCGCGCGGTCTTCGGCCCGCCCGAGTACCCGAGGCCGATCGCCGCGTACGTCTCACGGGGCCTGACCCGCAACCGGACGTCCTGTCAGGCGGCGGGCCGGTACTCCGTGTTGGTCCAGCGCATCGGGGACGCCGCCTCCGCGCCCGGGGAGTGGGGGCTGGAGCTGCGGCACACGAGGGAGCCGAGGCTCACGGCCGACGCCCCGACGAACGCGCCCACGCACTGGGCGACCGCCACGCCGCCCGCGCCCTCCTCGGCCGCGCACACGGTCCACGGCGGTACGGGCTTCGCCGACGCGCCCCGGCTGAGCGGCGGCGCCTGGCGCGACACGCTGCGGCCGGGCGCCACGCTCTTCTACCGCGTCCCGGTCGGCTGGGGACAGCAGATGTCCGCCACCGCCGAACTGGGCCGCGCCGGCGGAAGCGGATACGTGGCCCAGGCCATCGACCTCCAGCTCTACAACCCGGCGCTCGGCCCGGTCGCGGACGTGTACACGGGGTACGACGGGAAGCCCGCGTCCGTCGCCTTCCAGCCGCTCGCGCCGGTGGCGTACGAGAACCGCTACTCCACCTCCGGCCCGGTCGGCGCGCTGCGCTTCGGGGGCGACCACTACCTGGCGGTCAGCCTCAGCCCCCAGGTCGCCCGGACGCTCGGCCCGGGGACGTACCCGGTCACGCTGCGGTTGGGCGTGCGGGGCGAGGCGAAGCCGGGGCCCGCGTACGAAGGGGCCGCGCCCGACTTCGCGGCCACCGGCCGGGCCACCGCCCACGCCCCGGCCGCGGCCCCGCCCGGGCACGACGGCGGCTCGACGAGGATGCGGCTGCTCGCGGCGGCCGGGATCGGGACGGGCACGCTGCTGGTGCTGTGGCTCGGGGTGCGGACGCTGGTCGCCCGACGGCGGGCGCAGCCGGTCAGGCCCGGCTGAGAGCAGGGCCCAGAAGCCACGTTCACACCTGGCTGAGCGCCCAGAAGCCGACGGCGAAGCAGAGCAGGGCGAGGAGCAGCACCGGGACCGTCACCTTCGGGGGCGGTCCCGGTCGCTTGTGCCGGGCGGCGGCGGGCGCCGGGGTGGTCGGGCCGGGGAGCGGGCTGCGGACGGGCCCGTGAACCGGTGGCGCGCTCGGCCCGTGAACCGGTGGCGCGCTCGGCCCGGAAACCGGTGGCGCGGGAGTGGGAACCCGCGCGCTCTGGCCGGTGTACCTCTTGGTGACAGGGGTGGGTGTGTAGGAGGGCGGATAGGGGGGCGGGACCGGATGGAAGCCGTCGGCCGTGGGCGGGGTGGGCAACTGGTGTGCAAGGGGAGGCTGTTGGCGTTCCTGGCCCTGGGCATGGCTTTGGGCATGGCTCTGGGTATGGCTCTGGGTATGGTCATGGCCCGGCTCCTGGGAGAGGTGAGCCGATTGCTGTGGCGTCCCGGACGTCCGCGGGTGCCGCAGGAGCGGCGGGAGCTCGCGTGGCACGAACCCTTCGGGAAGCGGGCCGATCTGGTCGAACACCTCGACCGGTTCCTCCTCGGGCCCGGCATCCGGCAGCAGCTCGACGGCCGAGGCCAGCGCCTTGCGCGCGCCCGTGGCCGTCCGGAACCGGACGTGCGGGTCCGGCTGCAGCAGGCCCGCCAGGACCTGCCACAGCGGCTCCGGGACGCCTTGTGGCGCCCCCGGCGTGCCGTGGGTGGTGAAGTACTCCACCAGGGCCCGGGCGTCCGGCTTCTGCCCCTCCAGCAGATACAGCGCGACCAGGCCGACCGCGAACAGGTCGGACGGGAAGTCCGGTTCCGCGCCCATGATCTGCTCGGGCGCGAAGTACCCCGGCGTCCCCATCACATAGTTCGTCTCGGTGAGCCGTGGCTCGCCCTTGCGCATCGCGATGCCGAAGTCGGACAGCCGCAGATGCGGCCGCCCGGTGCCGGTGGCTTCGAGGAGGATGTTGGCCGGCTTGATGTCGCGGTGGACGACCCCCTCGGCGTGCACCGCGGCGAGCCCGGCGAGCAGCTGGTCGAGCAGGACGCAGACGAACCGGGGCGGCAGCGGCCCGTAGTCGCCGATCAGATGGGCCAGCGAGCCGCCGGTCACCAGGTCCATGGTGAACAGGACCTTGTCGTCGTCGGCGGCCCAGCTCGCCGGGGCCAGCACATGAGGGTGGTCGATCCTCAGGGCCTGCTCGCGGACGAAGCGCAGCAGGGTGTGCGCGTCGCTCTGCTGGAGGACCTTCGCCGCCACGCAGCGGCGGCGGCGGTGGTCCCAGGCGCGCCAGACGGCGCCTACGCCACCACGGCCGATCGGGTCGATGAGTTCGTACCGACCGGCGAAGACCTCACCCACCCGACATCCCCGCCCCCATGGCCGTCAGCTCTGGTGCGCCTCGTAGTGGGCGACCGCCTCCGCGGTGCGTCCGGCGCCGTACACCCGGAGGAACTCTGCCAGCTCGGGGTGGGCCGGGGCGAGGGTGTCGGCGGCGTCGATGATGTCCCCGGCGGCGGCGACCGAGCGGAGCAGCGACTGGATCTCGCGCACCACGCGGCGCACGGTCGGAGCGCCCGAACTCGTCGCGGTCTGGCCGGTGTTGGTGAGGACGGAGCCGCCCTGGGACTTCTTGATCTCGTCCATCCGGTCGGTGGCCTCGGCGGCGCTGACGCTGCCGTCGGCGACCTGGCCCGCCAGGTCCTGGAGGGCCTGGACGCGCTGGACGACGGCCGGGTTCCCGATCTTGGCGCGCTGACCGCTCATCAGCTGGGACAGCATGGGGGCCGACAGGCCGAGGACGGCGGCGAGCCTGGCCTGGTTCAGGCCGAGATCGTCTATCAGCCGGCGGAAGAGCGCCCCCAGCGGCTCTCCGTACCAGCTCCGCTGAAGCTCCCTCGCTCTTGCGGTCGCTTCTTGCTGCGTTGCGTCCATTGCGCGTCTCCCCATCGCTTCCCCATTGAGGCGCTTCGCTGTCGCGAACCCCGACGAGCATCTTACGGAGAGTGGTCGTCCACCGGGAGTCCCAATCCTTTTGCGGGATACCCGGTTCCACCCGGTACTCTGGTCTGCGCATCACCTTTCCGGGGCCTTAGCTCAGTTGGTAGAGCGCTGTCTTTGCATGGCAGATGTCAGGGGTTCGACTCCCCTAGGCTCCACATCCAGGACCGGTCAGACGCCCTTCGGGGCGGCTGGCCGGTCCTTGTTTTTCGGTGACCTGAGTCACGCGGCAGGCTTCGCAGCCGTTGCAGTTGTTTGCGCAAATGATCGGCCTGTGTGCGGGCGTCGACGGCGCCCCACCCGTGGCCGACGCGGCGCGAGGGCGGTCCGTGCCGCCGTCGGAGCCTCGTGTGAGCTGCTGC